>CAMENQ010000084.1 GCA_945928585.1 uncultured Roseburia sp.
TAGTCTGATGACAGTCATATGATTATTCATCACATGCCCAAGATAAAGTTCGGCACTCTTTATCTTTCGGCGTTTTTTCCTTTCATCTTTTCTTCTTATGCCTGCCTGCATCCAAAAAGCTACTTATAAAAAACGCGACCTCTATAAATTAATATGTTGTTATGGTTTAATATAACACTATGAGAATATAATGTCAATAATGTAATAGATTTTTATATCTGCTCCTGATTGTCAACCTCAAGCTTGCTTACTGAAACCTCGTAAGCTATATGCTTTTCTACTTCATCCTCACTTATTTTCTTTACATATTCCCTGCTCTGTACTCTTCCCCATATCTGTATTCTTCCACCTACTTCAAATGTAGAAGCATATCTGGCATTTCTTCCCCATGCAATACATGGTATATAATCGCTCTTTCCATATGGTCTGTTTACTGCCACAAGAAGATCGGCTATCTCTCTGCCAAGAGGTGTCTTTCTGTATATAGGAGCCTTACATATAAATCCGTCAAGAAAAATCTGGTTTGTTTTTCCTGCCTCAGGATTTTCATCAACAAACTGCCACTCTCTTACAAACACAGACAATATAAGCTTATTTCTGTTTTCCTCATGTCTGTTATACGAACGGAACTGACCTGAAACCTCTATAATCTTTCCAATATAGTCCGCCGTCACATCAATCAGCCTTTCTGAAATCATAAGAGGTATGACGTCTGTCAGATCACTGAGTCTGTTCACTGCTACATCCACCATATAAAAGCCTTCACCATAGACCTGATGGCTATATCTGAAGCCGGACACTACCTCCCCTACTATGCTTACTCTGTTGTTTTCAATTACCTTATCTACCATTTGTATTTCTCCCTTCAAAAATTAGTGTGTTTTTTCACTCTGTTTATTATATTCTTTTTTTCCGGCGTTTAGAACATAATTTTAATTTTTTTTGATTTTTGTTTTATGAAAAATTCTCCAATGTAACATGTGCTGTCTTACAACACCTTTTTTCATACGTTACTGCTTACACTACTAATACACTGCCATAATAATATTGTAATAAAAATTTTTCTTGTAATTTCATATATTTATGCTATATTGTATAACAGTGTGCCAAAAAAATAAAGTACATTTTTATTAATTTTTCAGTTTTTATTTTGATTTTCCGGGCATGCATAATGACGTAAAAACGGCATATGCCGTAGGAAGGCACTTTTTAACGTATTTTTTTAGAAAGAAGGATTTTTATGAAGACAAAAAGAGAAGACATACGTAATATAGCTATTATAGCCCACGTAGACCATGGCAAAACCACACTTGTAGACCAGCTTCTTCGTCAGAGCGGTGTGTTCCGTGCCAATCAGGAGGTTGCTGAGCGTGTAATGGATTCAAATGATATTGAGCGTGAGCGTGGTATCACTATACTTTCAAAAAACACTGCCGTATATTATAAGAATACAAAAATTAACATCATTGATACTCCTGGACATGCTGACTTTGGCGGCGAGGTAGAGCGTGTACTTAAAATGGTAAATGGTGTAATACTGGTAGTTGATGCTTTCGAGGGAGCAATGCCTCAGACAAAATTTGTTCTAAAAAAAGCTCTTGAGCTTGACCTTCCTGTAATCGTCTGCGTAAACAAAATAGACAGACCTGAAGCCAGACCAAACGAAGTTATTGATGAGGTTTTAGAGCTTTTCCTTGAGCTTGATGCAAATGAAGAACAGCTTGACTGTCCTTTTGTATTTGCTTCTGCAAAAGCAGGACATGCTGTTCTTGAAATAGGTGATGACCCTAAGGATATGACACCTCTCTTTGAAACTATATTAAATTACATTCCTGCACCTGAAGGAGATCCTGATGCAGATACACAGGTTCTTATAAGCACCATAGACTATAACGAATACGTTGGCCGTATCGGAGTTGGAAAAATAGATAACGGTTCCCTTAAGGTAAACCAGGACTGTGTTCTTGTAAATGCCCATGACCCTGAGATGAAAAAGCGTGTAAAAATAAGTAAGCTTTATGAATTTGACGGACTTAACAAAGTGGAAGTATCCGAGGCAGGTATAGGCTCCATCGTGGCAATATCAGGTATTGCAGATATCCATATAGGAGATACGATATGTTCACCTGAAAATCCTGTAGCCATACCTTTCCAGAAGATTTCAGAGCCTACTATCTCCATGAATTTTATAGTAAATGATTCTCCTCTTGCAGGTCAGGAAGGTAAATTTGTAACATCAAGACATCTTCGTGACAGACTATTCAGAGAGCTTAACACTGATGTCAGCCTTCGTGTAGAGGAAACTGACACTACAGAAGCTTATAAGGTTTCCGGCAGAGGTGAGCTTCACCTTTCAGTTCTTATTGAAAATATGAGACGTGAAGGCTATGAATTTGCCGTAAGTAAGGCAGAGGTTTTATATAAAAATGATGAAAACGGTAAGCTTCTTGAGCCTATGGAGATAGCTTACATTGACGTACCTGATGAATTTTCCGGTACTATCATAGAAAAACTAAGCGGCCGTAAAGGCGAGCTTCAAAGTATGTCCACCTCAAACGGCGGCTATACAAGACTTGAGTTTTCCATTCCTGCAAGAGGTCTCATCGGATATCGTGGTGAATTTATGACCGACACAAAGGGAAACGGAATAATGAACACAATATTTGACGGCTATGGCCCATATAAGGGTGATATCCAGTACCGCAAGCAGGGTTCACTTATTGCATATGAATCAGGTGAAGCAATAACTTATGGCTTGTTTAATGCTCAGGAACGTGGTACACTGTTTATAGGTCCGGGTGAAAAGGTCTATTCAGGTATGGTTGTGGGCCAGAATGGTAAAACTGATGACATTGAAGTAAATGTATGTAAGAAAAAGCAGCTTACAAACACTCGTGCTTCCGGTTCAGATGATGCCTTAAAGCTTACACCTCCAAGAGTATTAAGCCTTGAGCAGTGTCTTGAGTTTATTGATACAAATGAATTACTTGAAATCACACCAAAGAGCCTTAGAATTAGAAAGAAAATTCTTGATCCTACTATGAGAAAGCGTGCAGAACGCAACAACTAACAATAAGGAGGATATTGTGGAACTGCTGAAACTATTGGAAGGTATCCGGGGGGATATTTTTACTACCGTAAATCTCATATTTACCAAATTTGGTGAAGAAATTATTATATTTGCCATTCTTTGCCTTGTATACTGGTGTATAAACAAAAAGCTGGGCTATCAGATAGCCTTTGCATACCTTATATCAGGTTTTGTAATTAATGCAGTTAAGGTTATTGTTAAAGTTCCAAGACCATTTTTAAGGGACACATCTCTTAAACCTGTTGACAAAGCACTAAAGCATGCCACCGGATATTCATTTCCAAGCGGGCATACCCAGGCTGCCACCTCAGTATATGGCTCTCTTTCCATACACCTTGGCAGGTACAATATAATACTTGGAATATTACTTTTCCTGCCTATATTGTGTGTAGCCTTTTCAAGAATGTATCTTGGTGTTCATACACCATATGATGTAGGAGTGTCTTTTGCCATCAGTATGCTTATAACCATTTTGGTAGCCTACTTTTTCAATAATTACTGGCTTGATAACAGCCATTACCGTATCATACTTATTTTATTTACATTATTAGGCTTTGCACTTATGCTTATAGGAGCCTGTGAGATGGTATATGGCGGCGTTTCAGTAGAAAATGCACTTGATTGCTTTAAGATTGGTTCCTGCATAATCGGATTTATATTCGGATGGTATATAGAAGTTACAAAGGTCAGATTTAACGAAAAAGCTATAGGCATATGGGGACAGATAGGAAAGTATGTCTGTGGAATGATTGGACTTTTTATTTTTTACGTTGGCGTTAAAAAGCTTCTTCTGCTTTTCCTTGCCGAAAATAATTATTTTGTAAATATCGTTCCATACTTTTTAGCTACCTTCTGGGTTACAGGTATTTATCCTATTATTATAAAAAAGGTATTCACTTCACCATATCATACTCATTAAAATGCAGTAAGGTCATAAAGCAGAACTGCCGAGACTTAAAGACGCCGGTATTATATTATATTCTGCAAACGAGGTAACGCTCCAACGAACTAACTTCTAACACTTACTAAGACGCTCAGGATAGCCTTCGCGCCTAAGTAAGTGTAAGAAGTGGATTTCGTTTCCGCTAAAAGCACCTCTGAATTGTTTGCAGAATATAATATAATGCCGGCGCCTTTAAGTCTCGGCAGTTCTGCTTTATGACCTTACTGCATCCGGCAGTTTTAAATAAGAACTCCGTTTACTATTCCATAGCTTTCCGTTTCACCTTTATGTATTTCCGCCTTTCCTGCCGTTGCCTCCGTAACCTTGTCCACAAAAGCTTTTATGTCACTTTCCGGCACCATTGCATCCATAGTCACCACATCACTGTATTCCGTATTTATTATAAAAATATCCATAGACGCTGCTATATACTGTAGCTTTCCTATTCCATTATAATCTGTATGTACAGTGACTTTAGCTCCCTCTTTCTTTTCTACTATTTTACTTTTTGCTAGCCCTTCCTTTACGGCTCTCTGATATGCTCTTACAAGTCCTCCCGTACCAAGAAGTGTTCCTCCAAAATATCTCGTAACCACCACTGCCACATTATGAACCTGCTCGCCAATCAGCACCTCAAGCATAGGTTTTCCTGCCGTACCGCTCGGCTCACCGTCATCGTTACATCTGCTGAATTCATTATTTTTTCCCACTACAGCAGCCGAACAGTTATGGGTTGCATTCCAGTTCATTTTCTTTATTTTTTCTATAAAAGCAGCAGCCTCTTCTTCTGTTTCCACCGGCTCCACATAGGCTATAAATCTTGACTTTTTTTCTTCTATTTCACCTATACCGCCATCATATACTATTTTAAAGCCCTCTGACATATGCGCCTCTTTTCTATAATATGTAATATTATTTATATTTCTGCAGATTAGTATACATTATTTTCCCACAAAAAGGAATATCCCTGATTAATTTGTTTATACTTTATATTGAAACAATATGTGAGTAACAATTCAGCCTTGCCGCAGGCAAAGGAGACTGAAAGCTTATATGGCGGAATGGGCAGGTGGTATATATTATGTGGGTAAGCATTGAGGAGACTGCTGAAAATTTATTAATATAGAACTGTCAGCTCCTTAGCAGAGGTCATCTGTCTGAGGAAGCGGCTGAGACTTCAGCCGTTTTCGAGTTATGACCGCCGCTTAGGAGGTGACAGTTTTATATTAATAAAATTTTCTGCTGTCTCCGAAGCTTACCCACATAATATATACCACCTGCCCATTCCGTCATATAAGCTTTCAGTCCCCTTTGCCTGCGGCAAGGCTGAATTGTTACATTCACACCCACAATATTTATTTAATGCTTTATTTTAATATTTTTTTTTGGTATAATATTTCAGAAGTATGATTTCATTTTTGATGAAATTACTATTTACTCATACTTATTATTTAAAAATCTAAGGAAGGAAAATAGATTATGAATTTTAGTAAAGAAAGTGTGGAGACGAAACACAAAAACCTTGTTTCAACGCCACGCAAGCTGTCAACAAAGTTTATGGTAAATATATTTCGTGTATTTATTTTTGCCATAATCCTTGTTTGTGTAGCCGGCGGCTTTCTGGCCCTTGGTATGGTAAAGAGTATTATCGATGGTGCACCTGACGTGGAGGATTTAAGTATTGCTCCTGCAGGCTATTCTACTGTAGTATATGACTCTGAGGGAAATGAGATAGAAAAGCTTGCTGCTATCGGTTCAAACAGAATACCTGTTTCCATAGACCAGATACCTGAGCATCTTCAATATGCCTTTATCGACCTTGAGGATGAACGTTTTTATGAACACAATGGTATTGACGTAAATAGTATTCTTCGTGCTGGCGTACAATTTCTGCAGGGTTCTAAACAGGGTGCAAGTACACTTACACAACAGCTTTTGAAAAACAACGTATTTGAAGACGGTGGAAGAGAGGACAATATGGGTGCCCTCATAAAACGTAAGATTCAGGAGCAGTATCTTGCACTGGAGCTTGAGAAAACTACTTCCAAGTCTATTATACTTGAAAATTATCTGAATACCAGTTATTTAGGTTCAGACTGCTATGGTGTACAGGCTGCCGCGTTACGTTATTTTAACAAGGATGTCTCTGAACTTACCATTTCAGAGAGTGCCGTTATTGCTGCCATTACACAGAATCCTACAAAATATTACAATCCAATCTACAACCCTGAAAATAATGCAAAGCGCCGTAAGATTGCTCTTGACAATATGCTTGAATATGGCCACATTACCCAGGAGGAATATGATGAGGCTATAAATGATGATGTCTACTCTCGTATACAGCTTATAAGCTCTCAGAATGCAGACTCAAATCCATATTCTTACTTTATAGATGAGCTCATTTACCAGGTTATTCAGGATCTTATGGAGGAAAAGGGCTATACCTCTACACAGGCTGCAAATGCTCTTTACAGTGGTGGTTTAAGCATTTACTCCACACAGGATTCTGCCATCCAGAAAATCTGTGAGGAGGAAATGTCTAATCCTGACAATTATCCTTCAAATGTATACTACTCATTTGACTGGAGATGGTCGGTACAGCATGCAGACGGAACTATAGAAAACTTCTCAAATGTTAATATAACATATTATCATAAAACTCTTTTAGGAGAGTCGGATTTTAAGATTATATTTAAATCCAAGGAGGAGGCTCAGGCATGTATAGACGAATACAAGGCAGCCTACTTTAAGGAGGGAGATACTGTTCTTGGCGAAAATGTACTGTTTACCCTCCAGCCTCAGGCGTCGTTTACTGTTATTGACCAGCGTACAGGTAAGGTTCTCGCTCTTGTAGGAGGCCGTGGCGAAAAAGAAACAAGTCTTTCCCTTAACAGAGCCACAAGCTCACCGAGACAGCCGGGTTCTTGTTTTAAGGTTCTGGCAGCATTTCTTCCTGCACTTGAAAACGGTCAGACCCTTGCCACCGTATATGATGACGCACCATATAATTATGCAAACGGCAGAGCAGTAAATAACTGGTGGAAAACAGGATATGCAGGCTTACAGAATATCCGCTATGCCATAACACGTTCTGCCAATGTCATTGCTGTTAAAACAGTTACTTCTGTAGGTCCTGATGTTTCAATGGAATACCTGCAGAATCTGGGCATTACATCACTTGTAAATGCAAGAGAGCTTGCAGACGGCACCATTCTTTCCGATGCCAATCAGGCTATTGCCCTTGGTGGTATAACCGATGGTGTATATAATCTTGAAATTACCAATGCATACGCTACCATAGCAAATGGCGGTATATATACGGAGCCTGTTTACTATACAAAGGTAACTGATTACAATGGCCGTGTAATACTTGAAAAAGAACCTGAAACAAAACGTGTAATCAAAGATTCAACAGCCTGGCTTCTCACAAATGCCATGCATGATGTTGTAACCAACGGCGTAATCGGTACAGGCGGCGGTGCAAACGTAAGCGGCCAGTATATTGCCGGAAAAACAGGTACTACTACAAACAGTTATGATTTGTCGTTTGTAGGTTATTCTGATTACCTTACGGCAGGCATCTGGACAGGATTTGATGAAAATGCTGATATCGGAAAGCTTACAGGTAACGAGGGCTATCATACCAGATTATGGAGTAAGATAATGTCAAGAATTCACACTGAAAAAGGCTATGCTTATTCTGAACCTGAACAGCCTGAATCTGTAGTGACTGCACAAGTTTGTTCTAAGTGTGGATATTTGGCTGTTGAAGGTTTATGTGACCATGATCCTGAGGGAAATAAAATAATAACGGAATATTTTGCTGAGGGCACTGTGCCTACAGAGACATGTAAGTGTCATATTGAATATACTATATGTACTGCGTCAGGAAGCCTTGCTACTGATAATTGTCCTGAGGAAAACAGAAAAAAGGTGGTTTACAGGTACAGATTTTTAGGTCATGATGGAACTACGGCGGATTCACAGTATGAAATTCCACCGGGACTGGAAAACAGTTCTTGTATTGTGCATTAATAATAGCAGAATAGTTTGAGTCAGGGAATTATCCTTAATGTATGATTTTTTGCAGTCAAACATTTTATTATTAAAATTAAGGGATAAATCTTCGGTTTTATCCCTTAAAAATTTTTATACAAATCATATACTTGAAAGATTTTTTTCTGTCACCTCTTTCTCCAAACAAATCGGTAAATTCGTATGTAGTTCGATAGAATGCATACCCTCTTCAATGAACTCCCATAATTCCCTGAAGTCACCTTTCACAGAGCCGGATTTACAATGGTGCCATTATGGCTTTGGACAGATGCCTGAGAAATCAGTGAGTGCCGCAGGGAAGTGTTTATGATGAGAGAGGATTATTAATCTTGTAACCCGCTTGACAAACTATCAATTGACGTGTATACTATCAATTGATAGTAGTAATGTTTGGAGGTGGATATAATTTTCCTTAGTACACAATCGAAAAAGAAAGAAGTCATTGCATTTCTGGATGAATTAAAGTCGATACTGGAGAATGCAGATTTT
>CAMENQ010000085.1 GCA_945928585.1 uncultured Roseburia sp.
CCTTTCTATGCATTTATAAAATGTGTTACACTGATTTTAATCCATTATAAACAAAAAGTCTATGCTTTGTATAAGAAAAAACGATAAAATTTATTAAGAGATAAAGGTTAAAAAGTTTTAAAGGCTTTAAAACAATAAGAAGAACAGTTTTAACTGTTACATAGAGAGATGAACTCTCAGTTAACAAAAATAAAAGAATAAATAAATATTTAAAGAAAGATAAGGAGATGTGTATTATGTTAAAAAAATTACCTGAAGGTTATTTATCAGCCGCAGAAAAAAAAGGAAGTGTAGTCAGAGTAGATTATATGGCAGCAGACAAGGAGGAAAAAGGAAATATGATTCCCAAATATGCTTATGTATATCTTCCGTATGGCTATGATGAATCAAAGAAATATGATATTTTATACTGCCTTCATGGCGGTGGCGGTGAGATAGAGGTATACTTTGGAGATGAAAATAAAATAGGGGATATAAAGCATACACTGGATCATATGATAGCAAACGGTGATATAAAGCCTATCATCGCAGTATCACCTACATATTATTCAAAAGTAAGGGAACATAATTTAGATTCAGCAGTATCGGAAATCGAACATTTTTGTAAGGTGGAACTGGTGGAAAATCTTATTCCTGCCATAGAGGGTAAGTTTTCTACATATGCAGAAAGTACGGACAGGGCAGGTATAATCGCATCAAGGGAGCACAGAGGTTACACAGGATATTCTATGGGTGCTTTATCTACATGGTGTACTTATATTAATGATATGGACTGCTTTAAGTATTTTATGCCTATGAGTGGAGATTATTGGATTAACGGGGAGTCTGTTGCGGATAAATCTGCAGCAGTATTGGACGAGGCAGCCCTATCTTCAGGATACAATAAAGATGATATATATATTTATGCCATAACCGGAGATAAGGATATTGCTTACGAGAGAATGAAGGCTATGCTTGAGTCATTAGAAAAAAATGGAAAATTCTTCGAGTTTAAAAAGGATGATAAAAAAGGCAATATTTTCTTCGGAGTGGAAACCGGGGCAACACATGATTATGTATATATGCCATTGTATTTCTACAATGTTCTTCCGGAATTTTTTGGAGGAAGAAATAAGTGAAAAAAATGAATTTTTACAAAAGAGTAGCATTGATTGCTTTTCCGGTTATTCTCCAACAGATAATAAATATGAGTGTAAATCTGTGCGACGGAATTATGGTAGGACAGCTTAAGGAGACGGCTATATCAGGAGTATCCGCAGGAAATCAGTTTTATTTGCTTTTTAACATCCTATGTATGGGATTAGGCGGTGGAACTGCAGTGCTGGTAAATCAGTTGTGGGGAAAGCAGGAAATCGTTGAAATAAAAAAAGCCATTACCATTATGATTAGGCTTTGTATAGGAATTGCCACCATATTTATGCTACTTTCCCTTTTTGGTACACAGGCTATAGTCAGAATATTTTCCAATAATCCTGAAGTGTGTGGAGAAGCAGAGAAATATTTGAGGACTATGTCTTTTGCATATATTATTCATGGACTTGGATTAACCTTAAGCATAGTATACAGGTCTGTAGGAGTAGTATGGCTGTCACTTATATCATCAGCTGTTTCATTTGGACTAAATATATTTTTTAACTGGGTATTTATCTTTGGTAAGTTGGGCTTTGAACCAATGGGGGTAAAAGGAACTGCGTTAGGTACGGTTATTGCCAGAGCAGTAGAATTTATAGTCATAGTAGGTTATGTTCTGTTTAGGGATAAGAGAATCGGATACCGAATCAGCTATCTGAAAATGAAATGCAGCTCCATATCTGCCGAGTATAAGAGATATGCTTTGCCGGTTGTTATAAGTGATGTAATGCTGCAGTTGGGAAATAATCTTATTGCCATAATTATGGGACATATGAAAAACAGTGAAATCATGATGGCTGCTAATAATGTAACTACGATAACAGTTCAGATTAGTACTTTCTTTATACTGGGACTTTCAAATGCTGCAAGCATTATTGTCGGTAATACGATTGGAGAGGGAAAAAAGCAGGAGGCATTTGGCTATGGAAAAAAATTTTTGTACATAAGCATCGTGGTTGGAATAATTGCAGCAGGACTTATTGAACTTTTGAATCCAATTATTCTTAAAGCATATGTTCTCGAAAGAGAAACCATAGAGTGTACAAAACAGCTTGTTAATGCCATATCCTGTATTGTGGTTTTTCAGTCGGTGTCTTCAGTGCTCACAAAGGGAGTGCTTCGAGGCGGTGGTGATACCAGATTCTTAATGGTGGCAGATGTGCTGTTTTTATGGATAACAGCAGCTCCTCTGGGCTTTTTATGTGGCATAGTGCTGGAGTTATCATCATTCTGGGTATATTTTGTCATGAAGATAGACTTGGTAATAAAGGCTGTGTGGTGTACCTACAGGCTATACAAAGGCACATGGGTGAGAGACTGCGTATAGATTACCGGGAGATAAAGGAGATTCAAAAATGCAGGAAATATTTAATATTATAATAGACATTATATCAGTTAATGAGGTTAACGGTTTAAATGCAACAGCTAAAATGATAAGCTTCAATGGAAAATGCAAAGGTCAGTACTTTAATGGAGAGATAATGGATAACAGTGTTGATACACAATTAATCTCAAAGGATGGCAGCGGAATTGTATCTGCCAGATATATGATGAAGGGTGTTGACAGTTCGTTAAGACAGTGCAAGGTTTTTATAGAAAATGAGGGCACAATTAGTTCCACGGGAGAGATGAAGACAACGCCTAAGATAGTAACGGACAGCACGGAATTGTCATGGCTTCAGGAAGAAAAGCTATATGGGAAAGTTGCAGTGGAGGAGGATAACAGATTGCATGTAAGAATATACGTGTAAGCCGGTTAAATGTCTTACATGGCAGGCAGTAAACAACTTGAAAAGTCAATACCTGTACATAGATATTCCCATAAAACATCGCTAAATTACAAAAAGAGTAGAAATAAAACTCTTGAAGAATACCTTCCCCCATTATATACTTAATAATAAGAAAATATGTGAAACCATCACAAAGTGAATGTGAACTTATCACAGAATGGAGGAAAAAAGTGAACAAAAACATTAAAAAGAAAAAAATCGTTGCAGACCATATGATACATGGTGCAGATTACAATCCTGACCAGTGGCTTGATTACCCTGATATTTTAAATGAGGATGTACGTCTTATGAAAGTAGCAGGAATGAACCAGGTTTCTATAGCTATATTTGCATGGAAGGCACTTGAGCCGGAGGAAGGAGTGTATAATTTCGGTTGGCTTGATGAGCTTTTTGACAGACTGGAAGCAAACGGCATTGATGCTTTTCTTGCTACACCTTCAGGAGCAAGACCTGCGTGGATGGATAAAAATCACCCTGAGTGTCTGAGAGTTGAATCAAACAGAGTGAAAAACCTTCATGGTTTCAGACACAACCACTGCTATACATCACCATATTACAGGGAAAAGGTGCGTCAGATGAATACCATGCTGGCTGAGCGGTATAAGGATAGAAAAGCATTAAAAATGTGGCATATTTCAAACGAATATGGAGGAGAATGTCACTGTGAGCTTTGTCAGGAGGCTTTCAGAAATTATTTAAGAAAGAAATATAATA
Organism: uncultured Roseburia sp.; assembly: GCA_945928585.1. Taxonomy (GTDB): domain Bacteria; phylum Bacillota; class Clostridia; order Lachnospirales; family Lachnospiraceae; genus CAG-303. The sequence goes on from CAMENQ010000085.1 coordinate 3,636, forward strand.
ACGACATAAAGCTGTTAAATGACCAGTGGTGGACAAGATTTTGGAGCCACGAGTACAGTAGCTTTGACGAGATAGAATCGCCTGCACCTCACGGAGAGCAGTTTATACATGGACTTGTTCTTGAATGGAGGAGATTCGTTACATATCAGACAAATGACTTTATGAAAAATGAAATAGAGCCTCTTAAAAGGATTACACCGAACGTTCCTGTTGCCACAAATATGATGGGAACATTTCCGGGACTTGATTACTGGAAAATGGCAGATGATGTGGATGTTATCACATGGGATAACTACCCTGCATGGCATAACGACTGGGAAAAGGAGGCAGACACGGCAGCAAATATAGCATTTGTTCATGATATAAACCGTTCAATGAAGAAACAGCCGTTCCTTCTTATGGAAAGTACTCCGAGCAATGTAAACTGGATGGATGTTAATAAGCTTAAACGACCGGGAATGCATGGTCTTTCTTCCATACAGGCAGTGGCACACGGGGCAGACAGCGTGCAATATTTCCAGTGGAGAAAGGGACGCGGCTCAAGTGAAAAACTTCATGGAGCAGTAGTAGACCATTATGGCAAAGAGGACACCAGAGTATTTAAAGAAGTGGCAGCCTTAGGTGCTGACTTAAAGAAGATGAGTGGTATTGTAGGAACATGTGTAAAGCCTGAGGTGGCAGTTATATATGACTGGGACAACAGATGGGCAATAGACCAGCTTCAGGGTATGAACAGAGACAGAAACTACGAGGGTACCTGCAAAAACCACTATAAGTCATTCTGGAAAATGGGTATACCTGTAGATGTAAATGACGAGGAGCAGGATTTTTCAGAATATAAACTTGTGATAGCACCTATGATGTATATGTCTAAGGTAGGCGTGGCAGACAGACTGAAAAAATATGTAAACGACGGAGGAACTGTTGTATTTACATATGCCACAGGCTGGGTAAATGAAAACGATTTATGTTATCTTGGAGGATTTCCGGGAGACGGTCTTATGGAACTTTCCGGCGTATGGGCGGAAGAACTTGACCCGCTATACCCTACAGATAAAAACAGTATTACAACTACAGACGGAAAAACATATGAGTGCTTTAGTATGTGTGAGATTATCCATGCAAAATCAGACAGTTTAAAGGTACTGGCATCATATGATGACGATTTCTATAAAGGTATGCCGGCAGTAACAGAAAATACATATGGTAAAGGTAAGTGCTACTATATAGCTACACGTACGGAAAATCAGTTTTTGGATGATTTTTACGGACAGCTTGCAGACAGTCTTAAGCTTGAAAAACCTATGATAAAAGAAGCGGTAGATGGAGTATCTGTAGAGACAAGGTACGGTGACGGGGAAGAATACTACTTCATTATGAATTTCAATAATGAAGAAAAAAGTATTAAGCTTACCTGTGGTGCAACAGATGTGCTTTCAGGAGAAAAAATATCATCTGATGTAGCTTTAAAGTCGTTCGGATATAGAATTTTAAAAATTGAGGTGTAAAAGTATTGAGGAAAAAAAGCTTATTAAGAGTAATGTCACTTACATTGTGTGTGACTATGGGTACAGCAGGACTTTTCGGATGCTCAGACAATGAAAATGACACTGCCGGAAAGGATACAACTGTTAAGGAAAGTACAGCAGGTCAGTCAGAAAAAGATACGGAAAAGGAGACGGAACCGGTGGTATTAAAAGATTTTAAGCTTACTCTTGATGAAAACATCACATATCAGACTATAGAAAGCTTCGGTGCCAGTGGCGCATGGTGGAGTCAGGATGTAGGCGGCTGGACGGAAGGAACAGAGGAAGGCGTAGAGCCGAGAGAACAGATAGCAGAACTTTTATATGACAGAGAAAAGGGCATAGGTCTTACAAATTACAGATACAACATTGGTGCAGGTACGGCAGATAAGCTTGAAAACTACTCGGGTATAGGAGATATATGGAGAAGGGCAGAAAGCTTCTTAGACGATAATGGCAATTATGACTGGACAAAAGATGAAAATGCCATATGGTTTATGAACAGGGCCGTAGAGCTTGGAGCAGAGGAACTTGTGTTTTTTTGCAACAGTCCTATAGTATCACTTACAAAAAACGGAAAGGGCTGTGGAGATAAAAATGAAAACGGCTCGACCTCGAATCTTCCTGCTGAAAATTACAGGGCATTTTCAGAATATGTGCTTGATGTGGTAGAGCATTTTATAAATGAAGGTTATCCCATAAAATATGTTTCACCTGTAAATGAGCCTCAGTGGGAGTGGACAGACGGTCAGGAAGGCTGTCACTATGAGCCTGATGAACTGGTAGCATTTTTAAATGTATTTCTTGATGTAATGGAAGAGAGAAATATAGAAGGCTTGGAACTTTCAGCACCGGAGCTTGGCGAGTGGGGAAATACAAGCTATAAATATTATGAAGCCATATTTGCAGATGAGAGGTTAAAAAATGCACTTACATCTCTGGATGTTCATTCATACTGGTCAGACACAAATGCAAAAACAAGCTTTAAAAGCTATCTTGAGAAACAGGGACTTGACGGTCTTGAACTTAAAATGAGCGAATGGTGCGAGATGACAAATGGTAAGGATACAGGTATGAGCTCGGCAATGGAGCTTGCCATTACCCTTCAGACAGACCTTACAAAGCTTAATGTTACATCATGGCAGTATTGGATAGCAGTAAGCTGCTATGATTACAGAGATGGTCTTATATATGTATTTAAAGGCAATCATAATGTGGTAGAGACAAAGAGATTATGGGCATACGGTAATTTCAGCCGTTTTGTAAGACCGGGATATGTGCGCATTGACAGTACCACAGACAATGCAAATATATTATCCTCAGCCTATAAAGGGACAGATGACAATGGAAAAGAAAATCTTGTAGTTGTCCTTGTGAATAACAATGACAGTCCTTATTCACTGGAAACAGATATTTTAAACGGTTATACCACAGGAGAAGTGTATGTGACGGATGCTGAACATTCTCTTGAAAAGACGGCGGATATAGAAACAGGTACAGCCATAGAGCTTCCGGCTAAGTCAGTTGTTACAGTTACGGTAGTTAAGTAGACAAAATAGCTGCTGCGTGATAAAATAAAAATTAAATATTGAAAGAATAGGAACCTTCGACATGGTAAAGTTTGAAAATGGCAACATTAGAATATCAGTGCGAAATCTTGTGGAATTTATTCTGCGAAGCGGTGACATAGATAACCGTTACGGCGGAAAGCGCGAAAAGGACGCTATGCAGCTTGGCAGCAGAATACACAGAAAAATACAGGGACGCATGGGGTCAAACTACCGGTCGGAGGTTCCTCTTAAGTTAAAAATCCAGTATGATGATTTTTATATATCTGTGGAAGGAAGAGCAGACGGCATTATTACTCCGGAAAAAACCGGTGAAAATGAGCCGGATGTAATTATAGATGAAATAAAGTCTATGTATGCAGATGTAAGCAGAATAGAAGAGCCAAGCATGGTTCATATGGCACAGGCTATGTGCTACGGATATATTTATGGTATACAGAACGACCTGTCGCTTATTGGCATAAGGCTTACATATGTAAATATAGAAAATGAAGATGCAAATGAAGAGGAAATAAAATATTTTAATGAATTATATACCATAGACAGACTGGAAGAAGAATTTACACGTATATTAGATGAATATTATAAATGGGCAAAACTTGTATATGACCACAGATGCCTTAGAAATAAAAGTACAGTGGAGCTTGAGTTTCCTTTTTTGTACAGGGAAGGGCAAAGAAGTATAGCCGTAAACACCTACAAGGCAATAAAAAACAACATACAGCTTTATATACAGGCACCTACAGGCGTGGGAAAAACAATGTCAGTAATTTTTCCGGCAGTAAAGTCTATGGGAGAGGGTATAACAGATAAGATATTTTACCTGACGGCAAAAACCATAACAGGTACGGTTGCACATCAGGCATACAGGATTTTAAGGGAAAAAGGCTTAAAACTGAAATCCATAGCCATAACTGCAAAAGAAAAAATATGTGTAAATGATGAAACAGAGTGCAATCCTGTGAAATGTGAAAGGGCGAAGGGACACTTTGACAGAGTCAATGCTGCTATATTTGACCTGATAACAAATGAGGAGGATATTACAAGAGAGGTTATAACTGCATATGCTGACAGATACAATGTATGTCCTTTTGAAATGTGTCTGGATGCAAGTTATTTTGCCGATGCCGTTATATGTGATTATAACTATGTATTTGACCCGAATGCAAAGCTGAAAAGATATTTTGCAGATGGTACAAAAAACGATTATGTTTTTCTTGTGGATGAGGCACATAATCTTATAGACAGGGCAAGAGAAATGTACAGTGCCACTTTATGTAAGGAAAATATATTAGAAGTAAAGCGTATTTTAGGTTCAAGGGATAAGCGGACAACAGGCTGCCTTGAAAGGTGTAACAGAAATATGCTGGAAAAAAAGCGTATGTGTGGTGAAAATATGTATGTGCTGCTGGATGAGACCGCTGATTTTATTCTGCAGGTTGACAGAGCATTTTCACAGCTTGAAAAGGTACTTGAGGTATACAGAGAGTTTGAGGGAAGGGAAAAGGTCTTACAGCTTTATTTTGATATGGGAAATTTTCTTTCCATATATGATGTGATGGATGAAAAATACAGAGCCGTGGCACAGATAGGTGATGACGGAAATTTTTACATACATCTTATGTGCATAAATCCTTCAGGAAACCTTAAAACCTGTATGGATATGGCTGTAAGCACCATAATGTATTCAGGAACTCTTCTTCCGGTGAATTATTATAAGCTTTTGTTAAGCGGCGACATAAATGACT
>CAMENQ010000086.1 GCA_945928585.1 uncultured Roseburia sp.
CTGTTGCCAGCGTCAGATTTTGAGTCTGATGCGTCTGCCATTCCGCCACTCCTGCCTGTATTTATCTGAATGTCTCTTTTTTCAGACAAATGCAATTATATCATAATATATGGAAAAGTCAACTGCTTTTTTCTTAGCCATTGTATGCCATAGTTACCATATGCTATAGTTACCATATACTATAGCCACCGTATGCTTAGCCACCATATGCTATCATCTTATCTATACACTTCTTAGCATCAAGCCTTGTCTTTTCATCCATAAAGATTTCTTCTCCGCTTTCGCCCTTGCAGCTTAAAAGTACGTCTGTAAGTGTAGTAACCTTCATATTGTGGCAGACTAAATCCTTAGACACCGGATAAAATCTTTTATCAGGGCAGTCATACTGTAAATGCTCAACAATGCTGTTTTCAGTGCCAATAATAAATTCCTTTGCATTGCTTTTTTTTGCATATTCCATAATACCGCTTGTAGAACCAATATAATCAGCCATAGCCGCTACCTCAGGAACACATTCAGGATGAACGAGGAATAATGCATCAGGGTGAGCTGCTTTTGCTTTATTTACTTCCTTTACTGTCACTCTTGCATGAGTAGGACAGCCTCCGTGAACAAGCTTTATGTTTTTATCAGGTATCTGATTTTTTATATATGTACCAAGATTAATGTCCGGAACAAATAAAATATTCTTTTCAGGCATTGCAGATATTATTTTTAAGGCTGATGATGATGTAACGCAAACATCACATATAGTCTTAAGCTCTGCTGTAGTATTGATGTATGCTACCACTGCATATCCGTCCTTATACTCTTTCATCTGGCTTATAAGTTCCTTGTCCATCTGGTCTGCCATAGGACATCCAGCCGTGGAATTTGCCAGTATAACCTTTTTCTCAGGTGAGAGTATCTTTACTGTCTCTGCCATAAAACGTACGCCGCACATAATGACTGTTTTATTAGGCACTGTCATGGCAAGCTTTGCAAGTGCATAGGAATCGCCTATAAAATCAGCAATTTCAGTAATTTCTCTACGCTGATATGAATGGGCAAGTATACAAATATCCTTTTCCTTTTTCAGCTTTAATATTTCTTCCTGCATTTCATGTATATTCATAACTTCTCTCCTTGTTTTCCAGTAAAATATTCATTTAAAATATTCATTTTTTATGTATTTATTTTTATGTATTTAAATACAAATAAAATTCTGTATTTTCCTACACATTAAGTAGGATTATAATTCTGCCGGCATAATATGTCAACTTAATTTTAATCTTATTATTTCTCTTATTGTATATTATATTTTGTGTCTATTATCTTTATATCGTCTTATTCGCCCTCTTTTTTCCTCTCGGCTTTTGAATAAATACAGCCGCAATAATCCTGCCTGTATAAATCATATTCCCTGGAAAGTTCAACAGACCTTTTGTAGCCGTTACGCTTTTTAAAATCAGACCGCAGATACTCTACGCCGTATTCCTGTCCGATTTGTACCCCTAGTTCATTTAAAACATCAGCATTTTTGAGAGGACTGATTGAAAGTGTTGTTGTAAAATAATCAAAATTCATTTTTTTTGCCAATTCAGCCGTATACCTTAAACGTACATCAAAACAATGTCTGCATCTTTCGCCGCCCTCAGGTTCCTTTTCATAACCCTTTACTGCATTGTAAAAATCTTCCGGTGTGTAGTCAGTACTCAAAAACTTAACATTATGAGTGAAAATCATACTTTTAATAAGTCTCTCCTGCTCACTTATTCGGTATTCATACTCCTCCTTTGGAAATATGTTAGGATTGTAATATAATACGGTTATTTCAAAATACTCTGATAAATATTCAAGCACATAACTACTGCAGGGTGCACAGCAGCTATGTATCAATAGCGTTGGCACCCTGTTTTCAGATGTGATTTTTTTGATTGTATTATCTAATACAGACTGATAATTTATTTTGTTCATTTAAAACCACCTCTTTGAGCCCCATAAATTATGCCTTTTTAACTCAACATATTCATTATAGGCTCTTTCCAAAATCTGCTTTTCATTTGAAAATTTAAGTAAATGATAAGCTTCATGGAACTTGTAATAGCCGGAATCCATAAAGAACTCCTCCTGTTGTGGTTTGCTGTAATAGCTGTCGGCCATCATAAGATACCAGTGAACTTCCTTTTGCACTATATCCTCCGGAATAGTAAAGGTATACTGACTGGTGCCAATGTACTTTATAATAGAAGCATGTACACCTGTTTCCTCCCATACTTCCCTTAATGCTGTTTCTTTATATTCCTCGCCAGCTTCAACAGTTCCCTTTGGTAATACCCATCCTTCGTACTTGTTCTTGATATTTTTGTACAAAACAAGAATTTTACCTCGAAAAATAACCACACCTCCACAGCTCGTTGCTTCAATCATTGCAATGCCTCCTGTTCATTGGTGTGTCATCAAAGACTTAATATTAGTATAACCCTTTTTTAACAATTAATCAAGACTGAACTGTTATATATTACATCTGATCAAATATTTTCAGTATTTCTTTAGTAACAGTTATAGATGGAGAAACATTATTTGGTACATCTTCACATACTACGGCAATGGAATATGACTTTCCGTCTTTTTCAAAAAATCCAATAAACCATGAATTAGCTTTGCTTCCGTCATCAATCTGTGCAGTACCTGTTTTGCCATATACGGTAGTATTTGCAAAATCATTTAACCTTATTGCAGTACCATTTTCAACAACACTTCTCATATAGGGTTTTAAGGCGTCTGTCTGTACCTTTGTAAAAATGGCTTTATACTCTTTAGGTTCAAAGGTTTCTATAGTGGTTCCATATGCATTTTCTATTTTTTCTACATACATAGGCTCCAACATGCCTCCCTCATTTGCTATGGCACTACATATAAGAGCCATATGCATAGGCGTGCATAGAGTTTCTCCCTGACCAAAATATGTCTGTGCCTTTAGAAAGTCATCTGCATCATCAGCAAGAGAAAAACGGCTTTTATTGTAGGTAAGCTTAATTGGCAGTTCACTGTTAAAAAGCATTCTGTCGCACAGCTTTGAAAGACTGCCGCTTTTTAGTGAGTTTCCTATATTTATAAACGAGCCGTTGCATGAATTTGCAAAGGATCCCATTAAATCAACTGTCCCGTGGCTGCGTCCATTGGCACAGCTTATGTTTTTCCCCGAAACCTGCACAGAACCGGTACAATTAAAAATATAATCAGATGACTGACCTCCTTCTTCAAGATACTCCTCTAAAGTGAAAAGTTTAAATATTGAGCCCGGAGTGTAAAGTCCCATCGTAGCTCTGTTTACAAGTGGAGAGTTTTCATCATTTGATATTGTATCCCACTGTTCATTTATTGTATTAGGATTGTAAGATGGATTTGACATCATTGTAAGCACTTTTCCCGTATCAGCCTCCATTATCACTACTGCACCTTTGTAATCTGACATGGAATTATATGCAGCCTGCTGAAGATCCACATTTAATGTAGTAATTATGTTGTTTCCCTCATATTTTTCGCCCTTAAGATCTGTAAACACCTTACTTACCCAGCTTGTATCTGCTGTTAAAAGCTTATAGTTGTATAAGGACTCAAGACCTGATTTGCCGTATGATTCGATGCCAACAATATGGCAGAATAAATCATTATACGGATAGCTTCTTTGTTCATTTCCGGCATCATCTGTAACTGTCTCTGCCAGTATCTTGCCGTCGGCGCTGTAAATTTTTCCTCTTACTGTAGTCTCACTCAGTTTATTTGTAAGCTTATTGTACGAATTATTCATCTGTTCGTCGCTTTTGGCTTCAATGTAATATGAAAAATAAACAGCCATAATAAAGAAAAGTCCAACAAAAATATATGTTGCGCGCATAATGCTTTTATTTTCCATTTTGTACGTCCTCCCTTACCTGATTTATATATATTCCCTGAACTATTGCAAAAATAAGTATAGTCGCTACTATAGAACTTCCACCGTAGCTGATTAGAGGCAGCGTAACTCCTGTGGACGGAATCAGCTTAATCGCACCGCCAATTGTAAGGAACACCTGAAAGCCTAAAACTACCGCCAGTCCAAAAACCGTTGTCTTATAAAACTGGTCCGTACATCTAAATGCCACCCTGATAAATACTATAAAAAGATTAAGATATATCATAATCAGGAATATGGCAAAAAATCCTCCAAATTCCTCCGATATGGCTGAAAATATAAAATCCTGGTCTACAACAGGAATATATGTCGGCTCGCCCTTATAAAGTCCCATGCCAAACCAGCCTCCCATACCTATTCCAAAAAGAGACTGAGTAATCTGATAACCCTTATCATCTATAATACTCCATGGGTCCATCCATGCAGCCACCCTTACCTGCACGTGGCTGAATAAATTGTATGCAATCACAGCAGCTACTGCACCTGAAGACAGCCCTGCAATAAGATACACCACTTTCCCCGTAGCCGCATAAATAATAAATATATATGCAACAAAGTATATAAGTGCGCTTCCTAAATCTCTTGATAATACAAGTACAATAACATGGGCACCCCCCAGCACCGCAGATATAACAATAGTTCCAAAGTTTTTGTTTTTATGAAGAATACCACTTATAAATAAAACAAATGAAATTTTTACAAATTCAGACGGCTGAAGTGTAATAAATCCCAAATCAAGCGAAATCATGGCACCATATGTAGTCTCACCGATTATATACACAAGTATCAGCATTGCAAGACCTAAAAGCCCATAAAGATAATAAAATTTTCTAAGTGCCTTAGTCTTCCCGAAAACCCATGGCAATACAAGTGATATAGCCGTTGCAACAACGCAGAATATAAACTGTTTTACTGCTCGTGTATATGATATGCGTGTAAGCATTACAAAGCCAATATTTATAAGAAAACACATATTATTTAACAACATTCTGTTGACCTTGGGATATATAACTCTGTAAAGATTTATAGTTATAATAAAATATATTATCATAAATCCGCCCAGTATTATAACCTTATCTGCCATTGTTTTTATATAAATGGTTGTAAAGGACAATATCATAAAAAGATACATAAGCAGATTTTGAGTAAAATAACATCTCTTTTTCTGCTCCTTAGTAGTCCTTTTTAATGCCCTGAAGCTGACAACGGTATAGCCTCCAATAAGAAAAATACTTAAATATTTAATTATAGCCATTATTATGTTAGCCATTACATTACTCCTCGCTTAAAATGTCCCCTTGTAAAATCAGTTTTCAAAGTATTATTTGCCTTGCCTTTTAAAGAGTTTTCTATCCTGTCCAATATGTCCTTCGTCTCAATTTCATTTTCCATTGTAAAACGTATGGAAAAATGATTGATTTTCATATTGTAAAGTGCGGATAAATCATCTCCAAGGTAAAGCGGTACACTGTTATATATGCTGTTATAGCAATATCTGCAATTTACCATTACCTGCATATAATTGTTCATTCTGTCCTTAATACGATATTCAGAATCATTCTTTCCGTCGCATTTGTTTGTGGTCTTTTTTATACAGCCGGCTGTAGTCATAACAGGAATATCACCATATATTTCCATTCTTATATCCGGAATTATATTTTGATTATATTCACTCGTTTCATTTTCTTTTGTTTTATTTTCTTCTTTTTCATTTTCTTTTGTTTTATTTTCTTCTGTGTCTTTTATTTCACAGCCATTATGCATTTCATTCAAAACAGAATATATTTCTCTCTGATTAAGCTCATAAGGAACTGTCGGAGTTATCCTGTTTTCATATTTTGACGAAAGTTCTTCTGCATATTCAAGACTTTTGTTATTAAACATATATATATTAGTGTCAAATATAAAATGCTTTTTTATGACCTTTTCTTTTAAAAGCTTTGAAAAGTATACATATTCCTCATAATTTCTTGCAATAAATCCGTCAATTTCATTAATTGTGTCTTCAAAAAAAACAATATTCTTTTCAAAATCGACAATGGCTTTTTCCCTGCAAATATAAGGAAGTGCAATATATACATTTTTATTTTTTGCTTTAATAATGCGAATGTTTTCCTGCATTTCTTTATATGAAAAGCGGCTTAATTCCAGCCCGATTATATCAATATATTCTTTATCAACTGCAGCTTCAAGCTGTATATTGTCTGAAACAATACACTCAATAACAATTTTTCTGTCTGCAAAATCCGGTTTTTTTATTTGCAGGCTAGTGTTTGTTTTCTGTTTATTTTTCAGTATTATTTTAAATTTTTCCTGTTCTTCAATTTTTTCAATTTTTTGATTTTCAGGCTTACGTCTGAATATGTTCATCACACTTCTTTTCAGCTCGTCAAGACATTTTCTTCTAAGCTCGTTTATTGCAGCCACCGGTACAAACAGTCCGTCATCAAGTTCAATATGAAGCTTTTCAAAATAAAACTCTGTAGCTCCTGTTTTCTTAAGCTTAAGTTCTATATCAGAAATTGAGGCAGGCTTATTTGATGCTGTCTGCGGTATCTCTCCATATACACATGCCTCAATTTTTTTATCACCATTAACGTTATCATGTAAAAACATGTACGCAGACATAGCCATTTTTTTACCGGCTTTTATATGGCAGACTCCATATACTGGAATACGTTCTGATTTTTTAATAATATTTTTTTCTATATCTGCTATAAGCTTATTATTTCTGGTTCTGAAAACGCCGTCATCATATAATAAGCTTATATTATTAAAGCCCTGTATGTTGTTTTTTATGACAGCTGTGGCTCCGGCTTTAATGAAACCGTGTTTTAATATACAGTTTTCTTTCTTTGGTTTATTAAAATTAAGCTCAAGAACATCCTGCTCATTTATGTCCTTTATTGCTTTTATTGTGATGTTTTTTGGTGTTACAGATAATATATCTGCCACCCTGAGACCATAGTGGTTTGGCTTGTATAAGGACATCATTTCTCTGCCGTTCTGCCTGCCATAATATCCGTCAGAGAAACCTCCTCTGTTATAAATATCCTTTAGTATTTCTATGTCTTCTTTATCAACATCATAAGCACTTCCGGACTTTAAAATATCAATGTATTTTCTGTAGGCAGAAACTACACTGGCTACATACTCCGGCTTTTTCATTCGTCCTTCTATTTTAAGGGAATATACACCTGCTTTTAAAATGTCAGGTAATATCTCAAGTGTACATATATCCTTCGGACTTAAAATATACTTTTCCGTACTGTTTAAGTTTCTGCCGTTTTTATCGTAAAGCTCATATGGCAGTCTGCAAGGTTGGGCGCATCTTCCCCTGTTCCCGCTTCGTCCGCCTATAAGGCTGCTTAAAAGGCACTGTCCTGAATAGCTGTAGCACAACGCACCATGTACAAAGCTTTCTATTTCCAAACCTGTTTCCTCATATATATGGCGTATTTCATCATATGATAATTCTCTTGCCGTAACTATTCTTGAAACGCCAAGTTCTTTAAGTTCTTTTGCAAAATGTATTCCTGTTACGGTCATCTGGGTGCTGGCATGAATACATAAATCAGGGAATTCTTTTTTTATATGTCTTAATACACCCATATCCTGAACAATAACCGCATCCAGACCTGCTTCATATAATGGTTTTATATAATCTGAAAGACTGTTTTCAAGCTCCTGTTCTTTAAGAAGTGTATTAACGGTAAGATACAGCCGCTTTCCCCTTAAGTGCGCATAATCTATGGCACTTATAAGTTCCTCTGTATCAAAATTATCTGCGTATGCTCTTGCGCCAAACATACTTCCGCCTACATAAACAGCATCAGCACCCGCATTAAAGGCTGCTATCATACACTGATAAGAGCCTGCCGGTGCTAAAATTTCGCAATCTGTATAATGTTGTTTAAAATTAACGCTCATATTTATACATTCACACTGTCTTCAGAAGAACTGTTTGCCGGCTTTTTTCTTGAGGCCGGCTTACTCTTTTCTGCAAGCTCTGTTTCCAGTCTTATAATAGTCTTCTCAAGCTCATTTACCTTTTCTTTTAAAGAGTCTGCTTCCTTTTCAAGGGATTCATTTTTAATCTGTGCAGCTATAAGCTCATGCTTTACATCATAAAGCTGCTTATCCTTTGACTCTAAATCATTGTCAATGGAATCTGCCTGTTTTTTTGCCTTAAAATAATCATCAGCTATATTTAACTCAAGGAGTGTTCTCTGAACATCCGTGCTTTGTCTTCTATAACCGTCATCCTGCTTTAATACAGTTATTTTGTTATTGATATAGGAGGCAACCTTCTGTAAATATTCTTCACTTTCATAGCCGCTGAGTGTGTATATTTTTCCATTTATAATAACCTCTGTATCATTTTTTGTTGCCATATCTTTATCCATCCTTTTCTTTTTTATATAGGAAATTTTTAAATAAATAACCTATAATCATTTTTATTACTGTATTTTTGAAACAGGCTGTTACAAAAAT
>CAMENQ010000087.1 GCA_945928585.1 uncultured Roseburia sp.
ATATGGACTTGGAAGCCCTATTGATTATAAGGAGATGGTTGTATCCTTAAGACCATCCATGGAGGCTGACAGGGATGATGTTATCAGAAAGCTTATAAATATGCAGTATGACAGAAATGAGATGGATTTTAAGCGTGGAACCTTCCGTGTCCGTGGGGATGTATTGGAGATTTTTCCTGCAAATACTGATGATAAGGCCATAAGGGTAGAATTTTTCGGTGATGAGGTGGACAGAATAACAGAAATAGACAGCCTTACGGGAGAGATAAAGGCGAGACTTGAGCATGTAGCCATCTTTCCTGCGTCTCATTATGTAGTGGCACCAGAGAAGATGCTGGAGGCTACTAAAAACATCGAAGCTGAAATGGAGGAGCGTGTCGCATACTTTAAAAGTGAGGACAAGCTTTTGGAGGCACAGCGTATAAGAGAAAGAACCATGTTTGACATAGAGATGATGAGGGAGACAGGCTTCTGCTCAGGTATAGAAAATTATTCGAGACACCTGTCATTCCTTCCGCCAGGGTCTACGCCTCATACGCTTTTGGATTATTTTCCTGATGACTTCCTTATGATAGTTGACGAGTCACACATTACCATACCGCAGGTAAGGGGAATGTATGCGGGAGACCAGTCCAGAAAGACCACATTGGTAGAGTACGGCTTCAGACTCCCTTCGGCGAAGGACAACAGACCGCTGAATTTTGAAGAGTTTGAAAGCAAAATAGACCAGATGCTTTTTGTTTCAGCTACTCCAAATGTATATGAAAGTGAGCATGAGCTTCTTAGGGCAGAGCAGATTATAAGACCGACAGGACTTTTGGATCCAAATATAGATGTTCGTCCTGTAGAAGGACAGATAGATGACCTTATAGGAGAGATAAAAAAGGAAACCTCAAAGAAAAATAAGGTTCTTGTAACTACACTTACAAAGCGTATGGCAGAGGATTTAACTGATTATATGAAAGATGTAGGCATAAGAGTCAAGTATCTCCATTCGGACATAGATACACTGGAGCGTACGGAGATTATAAGAAATATGCGCCTTGATATGTTTGATGTTCTGGTAGGTATAAATTTGCTCAGGGAGGGACTTGATATACCTGAAATTTCACTTGTTGCCATACTGGATGCAGACAAGGAAGGATTCTTGCGTTCCGAAACATCGCTTATACAGACTATAGGCCGTGCCGCAAGAAATTCAGAGGGACACGTTATAATGTATGCGGATTCCATTACTGATTCCATGAAGGCAGCCATAGATGAGACACAGCGAAGAAGGAAAATACAGGAAGCATATAATACAGAGCATAATATTACTCCGACTACGATTAAAAAGGCAGTCAGAGACCTTATAAGCATAACTAAGGAGGCAGCAAAAACTGCCGAGACACTGGAGAAAGATCCTGAGTCTATGTCAGAAACAGAGCTTAAAAAGCTTATTGCCAAGATACAGAAGCAGATGCAGAAGGCAGCGGCAGAGTTGGATTTTGAGACAGCGGCAGAACTGAGAGATCAGATGATGGAACTAAAAAAGTATCTTGAATAGCTGTATTTTTAATTTGAACATATACTATAGATATGTGCTAAATTAAACAAAATTGTGATAGTAAATATGAAAGGTTTGGTAAGATAAATGAGTGACGCAAGAAAATACATCAAAATACGCGGTGCAGCAGAACATAATCTTAAAAACGTGGATGTGGATATTCCAAGAAACGAATTTGTAGTATTGACCGGGTTAAGTGGTTCGGGAAAGTCATCACTTGCATTTGATACTATTTATGCAGAAGGACAAAGACGTTATATGGAGTCACTTTCATCATACGCCCGTATGTTTCTTGGACAGATGGAGAAACCAAATGTAGAAAGTATAGAAGGATTGTCTCCTGCCATATCCATTGACCAGAAATCAACTAACAGAAATCCGCGTTCCACAGTAGGTACAGTGACGGAAATATACGATTATTTCAGATTATTATATGCACGTATCGGAATACCACATTGTCCAAACTGTCATAAGCCTATAAGCAAGCAGTCAGTAGACCAGATGACAGACACCATTATGGAACTTCCGGAAAAGACTAAAATACAGCTTTTAGCACCTGTAGTAAGAGGTAAAAAAGGTCGTCATGAAAAAGTACTTGAGCAGGCAAAAAAATCCGGATTTGTCCGTGTAAATGTAGATGGAAACACATATGATTTAAGCGAGGAAATTACACTTGATAAGAACATTAAGCATAACATAGAAATAGTAGTAGACCGTCTTACTATAAAGGAAGGAATGGAGCAGAGACTTACAGATTCCATAGAGACTGTTCTTAAGCTTACAGGCGGTATTATGACAGTAGATGTTGTAGGAGGAGAGCCTATAAATTTCAGTTCCAGCTTTTCATGTCCTGACTGTGGCATAAGTGTGGATGAGATAGAGCCAAGAAGCTTTTCCTTCAACAATCCTTTCGGTGCATGTCCTGTGTGTGTTGGTCTTGGATATAAGATGGAGTTTGATGAGGACTTAATGATTCCTGACAAGAATTTAAGCTTAAATGAAGGAGCCATAGTGGCTATGGGATGGCAGTCATCCGGTGATTCTAAAAGTTTTACAAATGCATTGCTGAAAGCATTGTCAGAAGAATATGGATTTAGTCTTGATACGCCTTTTAAAGATTTGTCAAAGAAAGCACACGATATTATAATGTACGGAACAGACGGACATAAGGTAAAGGTACGTTATAGGGGACAGCGTGGAGAGGGTGTTTATGATGTAGATTTTGAAGGACTTATAAAAAACGAAGAAAGACGCTACAGAGAGACCGGCTCTGATACTATGAAACAGGAGTATGAGGAATTTATGAGGATTACTCCGTGTAAGGAATGTAAGGGACAAAGATTAAAGAAAGAGTCACTGGCTGTAACTATTGCAGAAAAAAATATATACGAAATAACAGCTATGTCCATAGCATCACTTAAGGAGTTTCTCCATAAGCTTGACATAACTGACAGACAAAAATATATAGGTGGAGAAATCTTAAAAGAAATAAAGGCACGTATAGGCTTTTTAGTCGATGTAGGACTTGATTACCTGACATTAGCCAGAGCAACAGGCACATTGTCAGGCGGTGAGGCACAGAGAATAAGACTTGCCACACAGATAGGCTCAGGACTGGTAGGAGTAGCCTACATCCTTGATGAGCCAAGCATTGGACTTCATCAGAGAGACAATGACAAACTTTTAAATACACTGCTTCATCTGAGAGACCTTGGCAATTCACTTATAGTGGTAGAGCATGACGAGGATACTATGAGAGCAGCAGATTTTATAGTGGATGTAGGACCTGGGGCAGGAAGCCATGGCGGTGAAATTGTTGCTACAGGCACGGCTGAGGATATTATGAAAAATGAAGATTCCATTACGGGACAGTATCTTAGCGGAAAAATAAAAATACCTGTGCCGAAGGAAAGAAGAAAGCCGACCGGATATCTTAAGGTTATAGGGGCAAAACAGAATAACCTTAAAAACATAAACGTAGACATCCCCCTTGGAGTTATGACATGTGTTACAGGAGTATCAGGTTCCGGAAAAAGCTCTCTTGTAAATGAGATATTATATAAAGCATTGGCAAAGAAATTAAACAGGGCAAGAACCATACCGGGAACTCACAAGGAAATACAGGGAACAGAGCAGCTTGATAAAGTTATTGATATTGACCAGTCACCTATCGGCAGGACACCAAGGTCAAATCCTGCCACCTACACAGGCGTATTTGACCAAATCAGGGATTTATTTGCAAGTACGGCAGATGCCAAAGCAAGAGGCTACAGTAAAGGAAGATTCAGCTTCAATGTAAAGGGTGGTCGTTGCGAGGCATGTTCAGGTGACGGTATTATAAAGATAGAAATGCATTTCTTGCCTGATGTATACGTGCCATGTGAAGTGTGTGGCGGAAAGCGTTACAACAGAGAGACACTGGAAGTAAAGTACAAGGGTAAAAGTATATATGATGTACTTGACATGACAGTGGAGGAGGCAGAAAAGTTCTTTGAAAACGTGCCGTCTATCCACAGGAAAATAGCTACATTAAATGAGGTAGGACTTTCATATGTAAAGCTTGGACAGCCTTCCACAGAGCTTTCGGGAGGTGAAGCACAGAGAGTAAAGCTTGCCACGGAGCTTAGCAGACGAGGAACCGGAAAGACTATATATATACTTGACGAGCCGACTACAGGACTTCATTTTGCTGATGTTCATAAGCTTGTAGAGATACTTAGAAAGCTGTCAGACGGAGGCAATACAGTAGTAGTAATAGAGCACAATCTGGACGTAATAAAGGTGGCTGACCATATTATAGATATAGGCCCTGAAGGTGGTGACAGGGGTGGAACCATAGTGGCAACAGGTACTCCGGAGGAGATAGCTAAAAATAAGAAGTCATATACGGGACAGTTTTTAAAGAGGTATCTAAAGTAGGAAATTAAAAAATAATAAAAAATATATGATTTAATATAGCAGTATGGGAGAATATTTGTTATTATATTGTTATAAATTGTTTGTTTTATAATATATAAAAGACAATAGGTCTTAGAATGGAGGAACTTATGAACAAAAACGTATTCAGAAATTTATCTTATGGAGTGTATGTAGTATCAACATGGGACAATGGAAGGGCTACAGGCTGTACAGCAAACAGTGCAATGCAGATAACATCTTCTCCTGCTACCATAGCAGTAAGCATTAATCATGATAACTACACAAACAGCTGTATAAAGGACACAGGCAGATTTGCCATATCAATACTTTCAGAAAAATCTGACCCAATGATAATAGGTACTTTCGGATTTTATTCGGGAAAGGAAAAGAACAAGTTTGACGAAGTAGAGCATAAGCTGTTTGCAAATATGCCGGTAGTTTCAGATGCCTGCGGATATATTACCTGCGAGGTAATTGATACAATGGAAACAGAGACACATACTGTATTCCTTGGCAGAGTTCTTGACGGAGATGTAAATGGTAATGATGACCCGATGACATATTCATATTATCATAAGGTGGTAAAGGGCAAGAGTCCGAAAAATGCACCGACGTACATTGCGGATTAGTTCTTGAGCAGCTAACTTTCATCTTTTATTACAAAAGAAAAAGCCGGAGTCCGTCTCCGGCTTTAAAACGGAAAAAAGATAAAAAAATGAGTAAGGAGAAAGACAAAATGTTAGTAAAAGAATTTTATGACCAAATAGGAGGAAACTATGAGTCCGTTTTAAAGCGTCTTTCAAAGGATGAAATTATAAAAAAGTTTATAATAAAATTTATTTCCGAACCAAGCTACATTAATATGTGCCGTGCCGTGGAAGATGAAGATTATGAGAAGGCATTTAGTGAAGTACACTCCCTAAAAGGCATCTGTGCAAATATGAGTTTTGATAGACTGGGAAAGTCTGCAGGTGCTTTGACAGAATATCTCAGGAACAGCAGTGAAAAACAGATTAATAAAGAACAATGTTTGGAACTGGTAAGACAAGTGTCCGAAGATTATAATGTGGTGGTGGATGCTGTCAAAAAGTTAGAGTCAGAGTAATTTGGATAAATTATGTTAAACTATCAAAAAACAAAAACAGCCTGTTACTTAGGATTTATCACCCAGGCGATAGCGGCAAATTTTGCTCCGCTGTTATTTTTAAAATTTCATAATGATTACCAGATTTCTCTTGGAAATATAGCACTGATATCTACGTGCTTTTTCTTTACACAGCTTTTGGTAGATATGTTTTGTGCCAAATTTGTGGACAGGATAGGATATCGTGTATGTATTGTGGCATCCGAAGTGTGTTCCGCAGCAGGGCTGATTTGTCTGGCTTTTTTGCCGGATATTTTTGAAGAACCGTTTGTGGGAATTATATGCAGTGTTATAGTGTATGCAATAGGAAGCGGCTTGATAGAAGTACTCTGTAGTCCTATCGTAGAAGCATGTCCATTTGAAAATAAGGAAGCTACCATGAGCCTGCTTCACTCCTTTTATTGTTGGGGCTCTGTAGGTACGATATTGATTTCAACTTTGTTCTTTATGGTTTTTGGAATGAACAGTTGGAAATGGCTTGCTGTATTATGGGCGCTTGTTCCGGCAGTAAACATATATAATTTCGCAACATGCCCGATTGAACATTTAGTTGATGAAGGGAGAGGAATGAGAATAAGAGAATTATTCAAAAAACCCACATTCTGGTTGGCTATTTGTTTAATGATCTGTTCCGGTGCATCGGAACTTTCTATGGCACAATGGGCGTCGGCTTATGCTGAAGCAGCATTAGGATTGTCAAAAACAATAGGAGATTTAGCCGGTCCCTGTATGTTTGCGTTTACAATGGGGATAAGCCGCATAATTTTTGGAAAATACGGTGACAGAATGGATTTGATGAAATTTATGACAGGCTCAGGAATTTTATGTGTAGTTTGTTATCTTTTAACTTCGCTTTCAGCAAATTCATTAATTGGGCTTTTAGGTTGTATTATATGTGGTTTTTCTGTTGGAATTATGTGGCCCGGAACAATTAGTATTTCGGCTCAAAAATTCCCGGCAGGTGGAACTGCTATGTTCGCGTTGCTTGCTATGGCAGGAGATTTAGGGGGAAGTATTGGGCCCGGTATTGTTGGTCGTGTTACACAAAATGCAGGAGATAATATTCAGGCAGGTATGGGCGTCGGGCTTGTGTTTCCGATTATTTTACTGGTTATGCTTTTTATTCTTGGTATCGAAAGAAAAAAGAAAGCAAATCGGTAAAATGCATTTATAAGAATTGCTGTTTAGTCAATCATTTGGAATAAGTATAGAACAAGGACGAGGACACAGCCTCGTCCTAAACTATTTTATGCTTATTTTAAAATCTCAGCCAAATCCTGTTCAGGTGTTGTCGTCGGATGAATATCAAAATTCTTAACCAGAAATTCGGCTACATTTGCTGACAGAAATGCAGGCAGTGTAGGCCCAAGATAAATGTTCCTGATTCCAAGATGAAGCAGTGTCAGCAGAATACTGACTGCTTTCTGCTCGTACCATGATAATACTAAAGTCAACGGTAAATCATTGACACTGCAATCAAATGCTTCCGCCAGTGCAAGGGCTACTTTAATTGCACCATAAGCATCATTACACTGCCCCATATCCATAATTCTTGGCAACTCGCCAATTTTTCCCAAATCTAAATCGTTAAAACGATACTTGCCGCAGGCAAGAGTAAGTATTGCCGTATCTGCCGGTGTCTGTTTTACAAATTCCGTAAAATAATTTCGACCCTTACGGGCTCCATCACAGCCACCCACAAGGAGTATGTGCTTTAAAGCTCCGGCTTTTACTGCATCAATAACAGTTTCCGCCACAGACAGAACTGCATTATGCCCAAATCCTGTAGTGACCGTTTTTCCACCATTGATACCGGTAAATTTATGGTCAGTATCGAAGCCTCCAAGTTCTAACGCCTTTTCAATTACAATGGTAAAATCTTTTTCCTCTCCGATATGAGTTACCCCCGGATATGACACTACTTCTGTAGTAAATACTCTGTCGGCGTAACTCTCCTTTGGAGGCATCAGGCAGTTTGTTGTAAAGAGGACAGCTGCAGGAAGATTATCAAACTCCTTCTGCTGATTCTGCCATGCAGTACCAAAGTTTCCCTTAAGGTGAGAATACTTCTTAAGTTCCGGGTAAGCATGGGCAGGAAGCATTTCACCATGTGTATAGATGTTAATACCTTTTCCCTCTGTCTGTTTCAATAACAGTTCAAGATCCTTAAGGTCATGTCCGGAAATGACAATGAAAGGTCCCTTTTCTACTGTGAGGGACACCTTTGTAGGACTTGGATGTCCATAAGTTTTTGTATTTGCATTATCAAGAAGTGCCATACATTTAAGATTCACTTCACCGACTTTCATTACCATAGGCAGCAGCTGGTCCATATCCCGGTTTTCTCCCACGGCAGACAGTCCCTCATAGAAGAAATTATTTACTTCCTCGTCTGAATAACCAAGCACCATTGCATGATAAGCATAAGCTGCTATACCTTTAAGTCCAAACAGGATTAAGGATTTAAGGGAACGGATATCCTCATCATCAGTCCAAAGTCCGGTCATATCATATTCATCGTTTTTGCCACAAAGAGATGAGGGAATAAGAGCGTCCCGTTTTTGTCTTACTGTCTCGATTTGGGCAAGAATTGTTTCTTCATTAAAATTTACATTAGTCAAAGTTGTGAATAAGCCTTCAATCATTGTTTTATGAGTGGATAATGTTGTCTGGCGACCATTGCCAGCTTTGGCAAGACTAATCAAAGCTCCTGTAAGTTCGTCCTGCAAATTAGCTATATTAGCATTTTTACCACATACACCTACATTACCTGTACAACCGCTGCATCCTGCGGTCTGCTCACATTGAAAACAAAACATAT
>CAMENQ010000088.1 GCA_945928585.1 uncultured Roseburia sp.
CTATAACCTCGTATGTTTTTGTCTCATATACGGCAAATTCATATTCGCCTGTATCAAACTGCTTAACGACCTCCACAAATGCTTTTACTGCAAAAGAATAATGCTGCATAGAAACACTGAATTTTTTCTTCCCTGCTTCCTTATCCACAAATCTTTCCTGCATAAACTCATATTGTTCTAAAAGCTGTCTGGCATATGATAAAAATTCATTACCTGAATCCGTAACTGTTACACCTCTGCTGCTTCTTATAAAAAGCTCCATATCCAGTTCATCTTCAAGCTCTCTTATGGCACTTGAAAGACTGGGCTGTGACATAAAAAGCAGCTCTGCCGCTTTATTCATAGAGTTACATTCTGCTACCGTTACTACATAGCGTATCTGCTGTATGGTCATTTTACTTATTCATTCCTTCCGGGAGATTTTTTATAATCACAATTCTATCTTATTAAACAAATTTTTTCAAGTCTTACATGCTTACCGTCCTTAACAGTTCAGTCACGACGATACCTGAAACTTCAAAACGGGCTTTTATGGTGCCGTACACGTTCAGGTGGTTGTATATTATGTGCACAAGCATTGAGGATGCAATTAGAAATTTATTGATGTGCAGCAGCTATCTTCTTAGCAGAGGCCGTCTGTTTGAGGAAGTTGCTGAGAATTCAGACACTTCCGAGTTACGGCCGCCGCTTAGAAGATAGCTACTGCACATCAATAAAATTTCTTATTGTCTCCGAAGCTTGTGCACATAATATACAACCACCTGACCATGTACGACACCATAAAAGCCCGTTTTGAAGTTTCAGGTATCGTCGTGACTGAACTGTTACTACTGCCCTAACATATTTTCAATAAAAATTCCATATCCTCTCGTTGAATCCTTTACAAACACATGTGTCACCGCACCAACAAGCTTTCCGTCCTGCAATATAGGTGAGCCGCTCATTCCCTGCACTATACCATTTGTAAGCTTTAACAGTTCTTTATCAGTTATCTGAATAACCATTCCTTTATTAGACTCAC
Organism: uncultured Roseburia sp.; assembly: GCA_945928585.1. Taxonomy (GTDB): domain Bacteria; phylum Bacillota; class Clostridia; order Lachnospirales; family Lachnospiraceae; genus CAG-303. The sequence continues at coordinate 1,022 of CAMENQ010000088.1, forward strand.
ACTCTGTATCAACACTTTCTATATATATTTCATAATCCTTTACCTCTCCTGATACACATGTTCTTACATATGCTTTACCCACATGTATATCATATTTGCCTGCAATCTCCACCGGCTGTAAATCAAACTTTTCTATAAGCTCACCTGCATCTATGTTTCCATATATTCCAATACTTGTATTTTCTTTTATTTCTCCCAGTATATTTTTATCTTCATAGCTTATAACTCCATAAAGTCCACCGGGGACTCCCGATTCACCTTTTTTTATTCCCCATATACTTGCTCCATACAAAGTTCCTCCTGCTGCATTTAAAAGTTCACCTGTATCAACATCGCTGATTCCATGTCCTAAGGCTCCAAAAGTTCCATCACTTGTTATATATGTCATTGTACCTATACCCTGAGAATCGTCTCTTACCCATATACCAAGCTTGTATTCGCTTTCCGATACCTGTATTGGTGAAACCTTTATATCTATCAGCTTATTATTTCTTCTTACAGTAAGTACCACATCCTTATCACCATATTTGTTAATAAGAAAAATAAGCTGGCTTTTTGAACTGACGTCTATGTCATTTATTGCTACTATATAATCTCCCGACTGTATTTTAGATATGGAAGGCTCATATGTCAGTCCGTCTGTTCCAACTATTGTTCCTGTACCTATAACCATTACCCCATCTGTCTCAAGATATACACCTATAGGAAATCCGCATGCATATACTTCTTTTTGCCCTCCTATATCTACTGCCATATCGGAAGTATCACTGCTTTTATTTTTTTCAACATAATTTTCCATATATTTTGTCAGGCTGACGTCCGGCATTCTATTGTCTATATTTATTTTTACATAATAAAAAAGCAATGCCAAACCTGCTATTAATACCATAATCAATACCCTTCTATACATTCCCTTTCTGCTCATTGTCTGCCCTCCCAAATTTAAAAAGGATAGGCATCTGCCTATCCTTTACTTACTTTTATTATGTATTGATATATGGTTTTATAAACTGTATAATTTTTACACTTTTTACAGTTTAAAGAATGACATATCACTATTCAATGCTTCTGCCAGATTTTTCAATTCACGTGCGGTATCTGCAAGAACATTTATAGTAGCATTAAGTTCTTCCATAGACGCTGTAGTTTCCTGTGCCGATGCTGCATTTTCTTCTGATATGGCTGACAGATTTGATATAATGTCAACAATTTTATTTTTTGCATTATCACATAAAGCTGCACTGTCTTTAATAAGAGCTGTTCCGTCCTTTGCTACCTTTATGCCGTTACTTACGTCATTAAAGCTTGTCTTTGTATCATCAAGTTTTACCTGCTGTTCCTTTACAAGCTCTTTCGTCTGATTCATAGCTTCAATAGTTTTTCCTGCTTCAGCCTTAAGGTCATCTATTATATGCTGAATTTCAGCTGCCGCATTTTCTGACTGTGCAGCAAGATTTTGTATCTCAGTAGCAACAACTGCAAAGCCTTTTCCTGCTTCACCGGCTCTTGCTGACTCTATGGATGCATTAAGTGCCAAAAGCTGAGTCTGTGTAGTAATATCTGTAATAAGTGTAGCTGCCTCACTTATTTTTCCAACAGATGTATTTGTCAAATCAATCTGTACGCCAATATTTCCTATGGCTTCATTTGTTCTGTCATTTGATTCTGAAAGCTGTCCAATAGTAGCAACAGACTTATCTCCTGACTGACCCATAGTTTCGGATGCCTGTGTAAGATTTTTTACATTACCAACAATATTTTCAATTAATTCTCCAATATTTGCTACTTCCATAGAAGCATCCTGTATCTCCTCAGCCTGTGATACTGCACCTTTTGAAATATCTTCAACAGCACGGCTAATCTCATCTGCTGCTCCGCTTGACTGCGATGCCATATCATCCAGTGTATTTCCTGATGAATATACTGTATCTGCTGATATTTTAAGCTTTTCGACTATTTCGCGAAGTTTTCCAATAAGTCCTTCCAATGAATTGCCCATCTGTCCGATTTCATCATTTCTATTAAGAACAGAATTATCAACTACAGTATTAAGATTTCCCTGTGCAAGTTCTCCCAATGACTTATTTGCCTTAACAATACATTTTGATATTCTGCCTGCCATCATATATCCTGCTACTGCAACTAATATAAGTGCCACAATACCTATAACAGCAATAGTTATGGTCTTTTCACTTATATAACTCTGTACTTCAGCTTGCGGCTCTCCAGCGAAAACCATACCTATAATCGTTCCATTGCTGTTTTTAAGAGGAATATAGCAGGCACAGTAATCTTTATTATTTATGACTATGTCCGATGTCTCATAAACCTCACCTTTACTTACCTTTTCCCACACCTCATCATCTGCATCTGTATCTATGATACGCTTACCCGTTTCACTGCTTACAAGTGATGTAATCTTTCTTGTTTTACCATAGAAGATAGTAACATCTGCTTCATATCCGTCAGTGTATAAGTCTATCATTTCTATGTTTTCAGAAAGATTTACGTCTCCCTTCCATAAATCTCCGGAAGAATCAAGCCTGTAATCTCCCTCGATTTCTTCAAAGCCTGCCATAGTAGCCTGTGACAATAACCTTAAGCCGTCAATGGTTTCTGATTTTAAGCCGTCAGTAAGACTCCATGTTGAGAACAGAATCTCAACCATTGACACTAACAGTGCAGGCACTATAGCCAACAATACAAGCTTCACTTTAATGCTTATTTTCTTTCCCTGTTTTTTCTTTACTTTTTCTTCACTCATAATCTTTCTCCTTTGAAAATATTTTATGTATGCTAATCATTCCCAAATGAAAAACATACTAATTTTTAAAGCAAATTAACCTTTCCCCCAAAAAAGTACAAAAAACACCCTTAAATATCAGAGCAATAAAAATATGTATTTGTATTTTTCACGAAAGTAATTTTAAGATATTGTATCATAATTTTCATATAAACACAAGCATATTATAAATTGTAATTAGCATTTTAGCAACAATCCAGCCCTGCCGATACCTGCAGTTTGGTGACCGGCTTCTATTGTGACGGATACGGCTTAGTGGTTCGCCACCATAGAAGCCGGTCATCAAGCTTTGGAATTCTTCACCCACATTCCGGTTTTTGCTGCCATAACCACTACAGCCAGCAGTATTACTGTTCCCGCCAGAATATTTATTAACAAAAACACACTAAGAATATCCTCATATGCCCTGGCTACATTTTCCCAAAAAGGATAAACTATCTCATCTAAATCCATTGCATTTATTCCAAAGCCTTTCAGGTGTTTCCACAAAGCTTCAACTGAATATCTGTCAGAATTTTCCACTATAAATATATCCCTTTTAGTGTTCTCTCTTTCTTTCTCATCTGACTTAATAAAATACTTACATATATAATCATAGGCGTAATGTTTTATGGGATTTGTCATTATTACTTCATAGTCTGTAATTTCTGTTGTTCCGTCTATTTTTTCCAATGCTTCATAATTTACATAGAATGTAATCTCACCATTTCCGGAAGCATCGTTTATTTTATTGTCAGGTCTTTTATATACTCCTGATACTACATATTTTTCACCATTTATGGTTACGGAAAGACCTGCCACATCATTAGAGCCAAACAACTGCCATGCTGCCTCTTCATCAAGCATAATGTAATCTTTCATTACATTATCTGTATTTATATATCCTCCACTTAAAAGTGTTAACGGATGAAGCGAAAAAAAATCATTGCCGACACCGTATATAATGCCATCTACAGATGCATTTCCATTTACGACGGTTCCATATCCTTTTGCAGAGTATCCGTCAGTCCATTTTTTTATTTCTTTTTCGTTATTCCTGTTTGTGGCTTTTATACTTCCATCACCATTTTCCTTAAGTGTTTTATTTATTTCGTATTCCAGCCTCATTATTTCCTCCTGAGAAAATCTGTCCTTAATACTGGTGTAACATGAAACCATTGCATAGTCGCCTCCGCCCCATACAAGCTGTGAATTCTGGTCAGGAACATTTTCCCTGCATTTATAAGACAATACGTTTACAGCCAGTATAACAATTAATGCCAACGCTATAACAAGAAGATTTCTTATGTAAAACAGCCTGTGATTATAAACACACTTTAAAAATTTTATAATTCCACATTTAACATAATTAATAAACCTTTGGAATTTTTCTATGATGAATGTTATAAAAGGATTCTTTTTTATCAAACTAAATCACCTCTTATTCTTCCACTGCCTAATCGTCAGCCAGTCTCACCTGATCTCCCGGCTTTATAGCCTTGGTAGATGTGGTGATGACATATTCATATCCTTCTAATGCGCCGGTTATTGCGCTGTTTGCATCATCACTTGCCACGACCTCTACATCCACACGTTTTGCATAGTAACGATTTCCCAACGGACTGCTCTTCTGTCTGATAATCAGAATAAATTTTCCGTTATTGTCCTCTCTTATTGCTCCATTAGGTACTACCATATTAAAGGAATTACTTTTATCTCCTATCGAAAAATTCAATTCAGTTCCTTCTGCAACATCACCTGTTACCTTTATGTCAATAAGCTTGGTTTTCCCCGGATTTTCGCTGTTATTTCTTATGGCTGTCACCTGACCACTTACGTCATTATAGTACCAGCTTTCGTCTATATCAACAGTATCGCCTGCCTTTACCCTTTTAGCCTGTTCGTTTGTAACAGTGATAGTTGCTTCATATCCGTTGTCTTCATCTGCGATTGTAAGTATTGTTTCGCCTGCTGTTACGCTCTGACCTTTAATTACATTTACACATGTCACTACACCTGATATTGGAGCATTTATTTTATTTCCTGTTCCCTCCTGATTTAATTTATCAAGTGCGCTCTGGGCATCCTTTACTTCCTGATATATTGCCATAAGCTCTATCTCTGAATTCATTTCATCAAGGATTTTCTGATGGGTTTCCTTTGCTTTTTCCAATTTTTCAGTGGTATCAGTCAATGTTTTATTAGCCTCACCAAGTTTTTTTGTTATATTATCCAATTCAGCCTGTTTTGCATTTATTTCTTCCTGTTTTGAGCTTATTGCATCACTTAAATCTTCTGTTTCATTGCTTTGAAGCTTTTCAAGTTCCTTTTGCAGGCTGTCAAGCTTAGACTGCATACTGTCTGACTGAGTCTGAATGGTTTTAACATTTTCACTTAAGGAATCAGACTGGCTTTCAAGACTATCCACTACACTGCTTGCCGAATTCAGCTTTGATTTATATGAAGCATAATCCACAGACTGGCCTGCCTCTGCCTTTGCCGTCATATCATCTGACACTTCATTCGTTACAACATATTTGTCATAAGCTTCCTTAGCATCTTCCAATGCTTTTTTTGCTGCCTGCACCTCACTGCCGTCACTGTCCTCAAACATAACAAGAAGTGCTCCTTCTGATATACTGTCTCCCTCTTTAACTGCTACAAGCTTAACCTTTTTTTCACTGTTTACTATTACACTGTAGGGATTTGGAGCCGTTAATACACCCTGTCCTCTTACCCTGCTTGCTATATTGCCTGATTGGATACTTTGTGTTCCTACCTGTGGCAATGAATAATTCATTATGGTATTCGAAAAAAATGTTAAAACTAATAACACTACAAAAAATATAACGGCAAATTTTATTACCCATTTTCTATTATGTGCTTTTTTCTCTCTCATTTTTTACCTCCATTTTCACTTTAAACTGCTCTTTGTGGATATACCCTCTACAAGATATTCCTCTCCCTTAAAGAACAGTAAAAGATTTGGTATCATATATATGGCTGCCACTGCAAATGCCAGACCGGTCTCTCCCTCATTGATTTTTGAAAGGAATATTGACAATGGATGTGCATCCGGATCATTTAAAAGTATAAGTGGCTGCTCTACCATATTCCAATAATCTACAAAAACGAGAATTGCTGCTGAAAACAATGCTCCCTTTATAAGCGGAACACATATATTAATAAATACTCTCCATTCTCCTGCACCATCTATCCTGGCAGCTTCTATTATCTCATCCGGTATACGCTTCATAAACTTTGTCAAAAGATAAACACTAAACGGCGACATAATACCAGGAAGCCATATTGCCCACTTTGTGTTAAGAATATTCAGCCAGTCTGATACAAGATAATTTGGCACAAGTGTAACCTGATATGGCATCAGCATAAGGATAATATATGCAAAGAAAATAATTGTTTTCAGTTTCCCCTTAAATCTTGTAAAACTGTATGCTGCCAGTGCTGCTATAAAAATCTGAAAAAGCGTTATTGGAACAACATATATGACGGAATTCCAGAATTTCAAAAGGTAATCCGGACTTTTTAACAATACATTTGCATACTGTTCACCTGTCACCATATCAGGTATAAACTTCAGATTAACCTTTTCACCTATGTACCTTCTTCCCTCATCATCATTTACAGATGCAAATACCTGTCCGTAATTTGATGAAATCTCTGTTTCCGACATAAATGAATTTGTTATTGTAAGAACTATGGGGAGCAGGAAAAAAGCAGAAAAAATCAATGCTATAAAAGTCCTTAATATAATACCGGGCAGACCCTTTTTCTTTTTTTTCATTACCCCTCCACGTCCTTTCCAAATTTATTTTCTACTATAAACAATATTCCGATAATTATAATCATCACTATAGACATAATGATGGCTGCTGCTGACAATCTCTGATAATTCAGTGAGCCAAAAGCATTATTCATAAAATGCTGCAGCATATAAAGGCTTTCATATGGATAATCTCCCGTCAGAAGATATACCTCCCTGAATACCTTAAAGGAATTTATAATGGAAAAAATAGTTACAAAAAAGATGGTAGATGACAGATACTTCATCTTTATTCTAAAGAAAAGCTGAATACCTGATGCTCCGTCCATTCTTGCAGCCTCTACGACATCCTTTGGTACTGCTGCAAGTGCAGCCATAAAAAGTATCATATTGTAGCCAAGATTTTTCCATAAAAACAATATAACTACAATTACCATGGCATAGTCTGATTTAAACCAGTCTATTTTATCTGCTCCAAATACACCCAAAAATTCATTCACAACACCATTCTGATTAAAAAACACCTGATATACCAAAACGATAGATGCCACAGGCACCATCATAGGTGTAAGAAAAAATGAACGGAACTGGCTTTTTCCAAGTACAGGCTTATCCAGCAGACATGCCAGAAGCAATGAAAGAATCACTGCCAATGGCACTGCAATACATGTAAATGCAAGAGTGTTTTTTGCTGCAAGCCTGAATGCCTTATTATTGAACAGTTCTATAAAATTGTCCAGAAATACAAAATCCTTATCTGCTGTGTTATTAATAAACGAATAGT
>CAMENQ010000089.1 GCA_945928585.1 uncultured Roseburia sp.
TGCAGCTATAATTATTCCCACCAGCACTAAAACAAGCACAACCGGAAGTACCACCTTAAGTACAAGCCATGATATTCCCCACAATGCTAAAAATATAATTCCCACAACAGCTACGAGAACAAGAACCCCTATTATTTTCGCAATAAGCGGGTTTACTTTCTTTCCGTTTACGGTAAAACGAAAACTGCCGCTTCCATTTTCGTAATCATATGAATTCCCTGTGCCGTCATCAGCTTTTCTTGTATCATATGTGGCATATGAGGACTCCGATGAAGTGTATCCTCCCCTGTCTATTATAGACTTTGCTATAAGTCTTGGATTTCCAAGTGCTTCTATCACATCCTGCTCACTTTTTCCCTTCCGTATCTCCTCATCAATATAATTGCTGTAATAACTTATATGCTCGTATGCACTTCTGTCGTCCATAGATTCCCTCAGTGCCTCTGAGAGCTTTTTCAAAAACTCCTGCTTGTCCATTATGTCTAACCTCCCTGCTTAAATACTTTATTTAATATTGCCTTTCTCGTCACACTGTAACATTTTTTATCAGTTTTTGCAACAAATATAAGCATATTTCACTTTTCATCAATAAAATTTCTTATTGTCTCCGAAGCTTGTGCACATAATATTAAACCATCCGGTCGTGTACGGCACCACAGAAGCCCATTTTGAAGTTTCAGGTATCGTCGTGGCTAAACCGTTACTTTTTATTTCATCCGGCTGTGTTGAATTTTACATCAAGACTGAATTGTTCGTTTTTTTGACAATAATACTGCTGTAATAGACGCCACACACGGAACTGCCAAAAGAATTCCCAGACTTCCTGCTATGCCGCGAATTACCTCTATTGTTACAAAATCCGTATTCATAAGCTGTGTAAATGACACCTGATATGAATAAATTAATATCATCATATTTAGCGAAGAACCTGCGATTCCGTAATGGTATAGCCGTTCCATCCACTGTTTGCCACAGCCAGTGCCACGGCAAACAGCACCAGAAATAAAATAATTATAATTAAACGTATACAATTCTTTTTATTTAAGTGTTTTTTTAATATATTCATATTTCACCTGCGTTTTTCTTCTAACGACAATAGAAAGCCCGCCAAAACGTGCTTTCTATTGCTTCTTATTTTTTATTTATTTTTATACGGAATTAGTATGCTTTTCTTTTACGTACCGTATATATAACTGTAACAGAGCAGGTCAGAAGGAGTGCAAAAAATCCTGCATATGGTGACTGGTCTGCTGTCTTTACAGTATCGTCAATTACTGCATCTTCATCAATAACAATCACATAATCTGATGCGTGGGTAAACATTAATTTTGTCTCTCCATTTGCACCAATCTCAGTGGATGACTGTAATTCAAGTTTTCCGCTTTCTGTATTATAATAATACAATTTTGCGTTTTTGCCGCTGTTTTCTTCTCCTAAGTTCAGTATCAAATATGCATCAAGATTAAATAAACCGTCATGATTTAAGCTTAACTCAATAAATGTCTTGCCATCTGCTGCTTCATTTACCAGCTTTTCCTCTTGCAAAATTAATTACTTCCTTAGGCACTATTGTATAATTATGCAATACTGCTGTAATATTTCCATCATCTGCAATTGTGTTAAACAAATCTATTACCTTATCCCAGCCGGTATTTTCATTAATATCAACTGTAGTATCAGCAGATACCTGACCGTTATTGTCGGAAGCAGTGCCATTGACGGAATCGCCGTTATTTCCGTTTCCGGCATTTCCGTTGTTTCCGTTATCACCTGTGTTTCCGCTTCCTGTATTTCCGTTACCACCTGTGCTGCCGTTTCCGGTATTTTCGTTATCTTCTGTGTTTCCATTTCCGGTATTATTTCCTGAATTGTCATTATCTTCATCTTCTGAAAGAAGTACGATTTCTGCACAGTCTCTCACACGAAGAACAGCAACAGATTCATCTGAGTTTCCTTCAGGATGCATATACAGTAGTCCCACTGCACTAACAGGGCTGCCTTCCTTTACTATTGAAGCCAGTTCATTTTTTCCTGTGACAGAAGAAAAGATATAACCGTCAATAAATACCTTTGCCTCATTTCCATTTTCATCCAATACAACAAACTGTGCCAGAGTTCCGTCAGAGTTATACGCAAGTGAACCGTTCTTCACAGTGCCCTGCACCTTAATAAGCCTGCCACCATTTGTTTCGTAATCCATAGCGTCTGCACAGGACATAAGCTCAGGCTCATATACATATGGCTTCTCGTCCAAAATCGTATAATCCATAACCTTAAGTTCCAAATCGCCCTGATAATCAGCCAGATAACCGATAATTTCTATCTTTGTACCTATTTCAAGGCCGCCCTCTGAATATGGGAAAATGTCTAATCCGCCTGTCTCGTCCTGTATATAAATACAGTCAAAGAAGGTGTTTTCCTCTATGGCTGTACCTGAGGTTACATAACCCTGTACTCGGTATACGTCTCCTCTGTTACCTTCATTACCGGCCTGACGAACCTCTGAAATTGTGCTTACAGGCAATTCTACTTTAACCGCATCAAGGATATTCTCTGCAATAGTACGGTTTGCATAAGGAAGTGCATAATCATCCACATCAGCATCCACCTCAAAGTCAGAAAGGAATACACCGCCTGCTGAAAAAATTGTACCACCGTAAACAGTCTCCTCACACCCATGTGCCTTTCCCTGCATTTACCGTACAGCCTGAATACTGACTGTAAACCTGACCATCCACAATACCGGATGTCCATGATGAATCAGTGTTAAATACAGACGGATAGAGACGATAGAACTGTCCTCCGTTTGACCGGGCATCATATGCTTCATCATCATTAATGCTCAAGGTAGAGCCAATAGCTTCTAACAGCTTATTAATCTGTACACTGCTGTGAAGTTCATCATCACTTCTGCTGTCCTGGTAGTCTGCCAGTCCGCATACAATGACGCTGCCGCCGCCTTCTACATAGCTTTTAACAAGTTCAATAAAGCTATCCTCAAAGGTACTTGGTATATAATCGCCTGCATTGGCAGTTCCGCTTTTCTTTGCCGGAGCAGAAATAACCAGCAATGCACAATCCTCCAGGATTTCTTCAGTAATCTCGTCTGTCACAACAGATACCTCTACAGACTTACCTGCTGCGATTGATGTAAAGTTACCCATATTGTCACCATAATAACCGGTTACATAATCATTGTAATGGGTGCCGTCAACCACTACTTTTGTCACCATTTCAGCTGATACATAATCAATCTGAAGTACATCCTGATAAACCTTTGTTACACCATTTAAAGTTCCTGTTACTACAGCATAAATATTAGTAGCTCCAAGACCGTCATAGGTATAAGGGAATGTATAGGAAGCTGTATCCATTGCTCCTATTTTAGTCAAATCTGTCAGATTTGCTGTATGAATTGTTTTTCCGTCAATAGTAAATTCTATGCTGTCAATATTAAAATCTTTCTTTTCGTTATTATATAAATCCAGTGTCAGGTTTAATTCCTGATTCTGAACAGCAAGCGTTGCATCTGTGGTGAAATCAGATATTCCCACTGCCTCAACAGTTCCAACCCATACTGGAGCAGTAACTGCAATATCTCCATCTGCTTCAGTAACCTTTATGTAATAGTAAGAGTAATCAGCTCCCACCGTAAATGTAATTGTATCCTCATTGCTGCTTACATTCTGTGATGCAATACTGTAACCGCCATTAACAATAACCTCAACCTTTCCAATAGAACTGTCAGTAGGATCCGACAGCTTAACAGAAAGATTTACCGTATCTTCTACGTCATCCTCTGTCAGAATTGTACCCATTGTATATCCTGATTGTTAGTCGGTGCCACATGCCAGCCCTCTTGTATACAAAGTTCCCTGTGGCAATCCCCATTTGTTAGCGGTGGTTAGCTTCTTCCTGTTTCGGATTCGTGCAAAAATGAACTTGTATAACTGCATAGAAAGAAACGGATGCGTTTCCGATATTTGATGCCCTCTAGTCTTACGAAGGAGGGTGATGTCCTATGAACACAATGGAAGTACTTACTTTATTGCTGGTTATATTTGCGGCACTGTCTTACATAGATAATCGTTATAATAAAAAGAAATAGCATCCCGCCCTGAGAAGTTGGATACTATCTCTTAATTGAATAGATTAACTGAGGGCAATCGGATAACACATCCGATAACCTTTCTAAGTAGATTATACACTGAGAGACTTGAGAAATCAAGTCTCTTTTTTACATCCTTAACCTTCAGGTATCAGTTTATGTTCACGCATACTGAAATATACATATCCGTCACCATCTTCAGCGTTTCTTCGGTGCTTATAAATTCGCATTTGCGAATTTTTTGTTGCACTATTTTACGCTGTTGCTTTAGGAATTTCCTATTATATAAAAAAATCGCCAGACCTCTTGTAATTAAAGGTCTGGCAAATTTTCATATAAACGTGCGTGAGAGGATTCGAACCCCCGACACCTTGGTCCGTAGCCAAGTGCTCTATCCAGCTGAGCTACACACACATATTTATTTTGCTGTCCTTATTAAATGATTTTTAGACAACAAAATCATTTTACTTACTTTCACGGAAATTGTCAAGTAGTTTATGAATTTATTTATTATTTTATTTAAATTTTTTCTTGACAACATTTTCTTCACCCTGTATACTCAACCATAAGTAAATAACGTCCCAAATAGAGGGGGAGCGCCCTAGATTTGGATTTACTTATCTTATAGCGATGGGAGTCAGTGTTGCTGATTGAGAGGATGCCTTAAGCATCGACCGCAGGAAATCAAAAAACAGATTAAGCCTTGTTATCATTTTGGATATGCCTCTGCATTTCTACAGTGATTTTCACTATAGGATAAGTATATATTCGATACATATACCAAGGCTTTATGTCTGGTATTTTTTTAATGATTTCCTATTTTACTATAAAGGAGTGTCGAATATGACAGAAAACAAAAAACTTATCAGACTTATTTTTATGGCAATGATGATTGCTATCGGTGTTGTTATCTCACCTATTTTACGTGTGGAGGGTATGTGTCCCATGGCACACCTTATAAATGTAACATGCGCTGTATTTATGGGTCCTTTTCCTGCATTTATATGTGCCACACTTATCGGTATCATCAGAATGATTTTTATGGGAATACCTCCCCTTGCCCTGACCGGTGCCGTATTCGGAGCATTTTTCTCAGGACTGTTTTACCGACTTTCAAAGGGTAAAATTCTCTTTGCAGTATTAGGTGAAATATTTGGAACAGGAATCATAGGTGCTATCGTTTCATACCCTGTTATGACATATATATGGGGACGTGACGGACTTACATGGTTCTTCTATGTACCTTCATTTGTTGCAGGTACACTTATCGGCGGAAGTATTGCATTTATACTGCTTAAGCAGCTTAATAAAATCGGGCAGCTTAATAAAATCCAAAAGCTTTTAGGCTCCAAAGTATACGAAAGTGCCAATGACGTGGCAAAGGATGCCTTAGCCATAGCGTTTGTTGCTCCTATTGCCTATCTTGTAATCCTTGTAATAGAAAATAACCTGATTAAAAGTGATGCTGCATTTATACCTTATATAAAGATAATTGCCGTTATTGCCATACTTGTTTTTGCACTTATATATTTTATTGTAAAATCGGCAAAAAATAAATCTGCCGAATAACTTTTTTAAATGTTTTAGTGCATTAAAATAATTTCATTATGTTAAAATAACTTATTATGTTAAAATAATTTCATCACGTTAAAATAATTTAAGCGCGATGAAATTATTTTTAATGTTAAGCTGTTATTACATTCTATCGAAAGCGAAAGGAGCAGTTATGTCAGAAAATAATTATACTGAACTATATAGTGATTTTTTAAATAACTTTGATACTGCCTTAAAAAATATAAAAGCAACAGGACCGCTTATCCACTGCATTACTAATCCCATATCTATCAATGACTGTGCCAATGCAGTCCTTGCGCTTGGCGGAAGACCTATTATGGCAGAGCACCCTATGGAGGTTAAAAAGATTACTGAAAGTGCATCTGCCCTATGTCTTAACATAGCCAATATAACAGATGCCAGAATGGAATCAATAAAAATTTCCGCAAAGGCTGCTTATGGCATGCATATTCCTTTCATACTTGATGTAGTTGGCATAAATTGCAGTGACCTTAGATATAAATATGTATACAATCTTCTTGAAAGCGTAAACCCTACTGTTATTAAAGGTAATCTGGCAGAAATAAAAAAGCTGGCACATACTAAGGCAGACTATATCGGAATTGACTCTACAGAAAAGCTTGAAACTGAAGATGACATTTTTGCCGCAGCAGAGGTTGTAAAAAAGCTTGCTCTCGATATTAACAGTATTATAACAGCCACCGGTAAAGCTGATATTATTTCAGACGGATTTACCACTGCCATAATAAGCAATGGCTCTGAATTTCTTCCCCAAATTACAGGTACAGGCTGTATGCTGAATGTAATTACAGGCACTATGCTTGCTGCTAATTTATCTGACTACAGTCCACAGAAGAAAGCCACATTATCAAATAAAGTTTCCGGCACTACAGCTGCTTTTCTCAGTGCCAATATGCTAAAAGTAATACTCGGAACTGCTATTCTTGGAATATGCGGTGAAATCGCAGAGCAAAAAAGCTTCACAGATGATTTATTCTCCGGTCTCGGGACTTTTCATATAAATTTATTAAATGCATTGTCTACATTTTCTGAAAATGATATAAAAGAAAAAGTACAGCTTAGATTTCTCTAGGCTGTACTTTTTTACATTAGGATTGAAATATCTCAAGTTATTACGTTACATCCTGCCAATCCATAGGAAACATACATTTCTGAGCGTCTTAATTTTTTATTCGCATTTCCAATAAGCAACACTATATGGCATTAATTCGCTGCCACCGCCAAAGTCATGGTCCTTTCCTGTAAGCAAATCTACTGCCCTGCCGCATCCGGCATCAAAGTGAGCCACATAAGGGCTGTCAGAGGCATTTATTGCTACTATTATTCTTTCTCCTTCATATTCTCTTTTGAATACATATTGATGGTTAGTAAGCACCAGCATAGTGTAATCACCATATTGCAGTGCTTTTTCTTTCGCTGCTGCATTTGCGCAGGCGGCAACTTTCTCTGTAAGCTCATTCCATTCCGGTGCATCATATGATTTTCGTATATCATTGTCGCTGCCATTAGCCTTTACACCCTCTGCACCCCATTCGCTTCCGTAATAAATACATGGAATACCCGGCATAGCACACATAAGTCCGAATATTAGCGGCAAGTGTTTCTTTTCAGTCAGTGTGGATGCAATTCTGTTTACATCATGATTGTCAACAAATGTAAGTAAATGCTTTCCTGTATACAGACACCACTGTTCATTGCCAAACTGTCTTTGTATACTGTGGGCTATCTCAAACATATTCATAGAATTAAAGCTTGAATAAAGCCCTTTATAACATTCATAATTTGTAGCCGAATGAAGCATTTCATCATTCACAATGGTATTATAATCACCGTGAAGCATTTCACCTAACAGGAAGAAATCCTCCTTTAAGTCCTTTGAGAACGCTCTCAGTCTTCTCATAAAATCCTTATCCAAAAGATAAGCTACATCAAGTCTGAGTCCGTCTATGTCAAACTCCTCTACCCAGCCCCTTATGCTGTCAAACAGATAATTAACAACATTATCATTTTTCAGGTTTAATTTTACAAGATTATAATATCCTTCCCAGCCTTCGTACCAGAAACCGTCATTATAGCTGCTGTTTCCGTCAAAATTTATATTAAACCAGTCCTTATACTGACTTTCCCATTTCTTTTCCTGTACATCCTTAAATGCAAAAAATCCTCTGCCTACGTGATTAAATACTCCATCTATTACTACTCTTATGCCCTCATCATGCAAAGCCTTTACAACATCGGCAAAATCCTGATTTATACCAAGTCTTGGGTCAATTTTTCTGTAATCCTTTGTATCATATCCATGAAATTCGCTGTCAAATACAGGTGAAAAATATACTGCATTTATTCCAAGCTTCTTCATATGGGGAATCCATTCCTTCACCTTTCCTATTCTTGATACAACAACATCATCATTATCATATAATGCGTCGCAAAATCCTAACGGGTATATTTGATAAAACACTGCCTCATCGTACCACATATTATTCTCCTTTCCAACTTTTCCATATTTTTATATAGTACATTAATACTTTTTACTTTGCTATTCTTTTTTTGCCATTTCCTCAATTTTTTGTATTATG
>CAMENQ010000090.1 GCA_945928585.1 uncultured Roseburia sp.
AAGTGCATAGCTATATTATATTGATAAATTACTAACAGTTCCTCCAGCGTTAGAATTATCATATATCCATATGGCACCCGGGTGCTGTATAAAATTTTCTTAGTGAGACAGCCTCATTTTTTAGAAAGGAGTCATTTTTATGGAAGATATTCTTATAATAAAAGCAAAAGAAGGAAGAAAACACGCATATGCCCCATATTCACATTATACAGTAGGTGCAGCAGCAGAGGATGAACAGGGTAACATTTATACAGGCTGTAACATTGAAAACGGTTCTTACGGAGCCACTATGTGTGCAGAGCGCACAGCCATCTTTAAGGCAGTAAGTGAAGGTGCAGGAAAAATAAAGCGTATTGCAATAACTGCAGAGGGCAGTATGCCATATCCATGCGGTATGTGCAGACAGGTTATGAGTGAATTTTTCAGTGATGATACCATAATAATACTGGAATGTGACGGAAAAACAGAGCAATACACTTTCGCTGAGCTTATGCCACATAGATTCAATCTTGGATAATAATAAAATTACAAAAATCAAAAAACTTGTATCCTGCATTATACCTGTGGATGTAAGGCCGGCTTATGTGCGTAAACAAAATCATTTACAAAACTTAAAAAATATTTTATACTTTACTTTCGAGATAAAAATCCCTATATTTGGTTTACATAAAAGCATATAAAAAAATAACCTGAAAGGAAAGAAAAAAGTGGTTACATTGGTAGAAAACAGTCTTGACCTTGAAACCTATCTGGGACTTAGAGCTTCAGTAGGATGGAAGCTTTTAAAGAAGAGTCAGGCACAAAAGGCACTGGACAACAGTCTGTTCACATTGACGGCATATATAGACGGAAAGCCTGTAGGTATGGGAAGAATAGTAGGTGACGGTGCAGTTATATGCTATGTTCAGGATTTGGTGGTCAGACCTGAATATCAGATGCATGGTGTAGGCAGAGTTATTATGGAAAGACTTATAGAATTTGTCACAGCCATAAAGGAAAAAGACACAGAGATGATGATGTGTCTTATGTGTGCAAAAGGCAGAGAACATTTTTATGAGAAGTTTGGATTTATAGGAAGGCCTACGGAGGATTTGGGACCGGGAATGATACAGTATATCCGGTATTAGAATAATGTATGTAAGCATAGTTTGAAATTAAGAAGTGAGGAAACAGATATGGCATCAAAGGTTACAAACACATATGACGCAAACAGTATATCCATACTGGAGGGGCTTGAGGCAGTAAGAAAGCGTCCGGGAATGTATATAGGAAGTGTAGGAACAAAGGGATTGAACCATCTTATTTATGAGATAGTTGACAATTCAGTGGACGAGCATCTGGCAGGCTACTGCAAAAACATAAAGGTGATACTGGAAAAGGACGGTTCAGCTACCATTACGGATGACGGTCGAGGCATACCTGTAGGAATAAACGAAAAGACAGGCATACCTGCTGTTGAGGTAGTGTTTACGGTGCTTCACGCAGGAGGAAAGTTCGGAGACGGCGGTTATAAAATATCAGGAGGTCTTCATGGAGTAGGTGCTTCTGTAGTTAATGCACTTTCAGAGTGGCTTGAGGTTACCATAAAATCAGACGGAAAGGTTTACAAACAGCGATACGAACGAGGAAAGGTAATGTATCCCCTGAAGGAAACCGGAACCTGCAGAAAGGGCGAGACAGGAACAAGTGTAACATTTTATCCTGATAAGGAAATATTTGAAAAAACATATTTTAAGGCGGATGCCATACAAAGCAGACTTCATGAGACTGCATATTTAAATCCGGAGCTGTCCATAACTTTTGAAAATAAAAGGTTTGGAGAGGAAGGCAGTGAGGTTTATCATGAGGAAGAAGGCATAAAGGCATATGTAAAGGACTTAAATCATGGTAAGGAGCCTTTGCATGATGTTATATATTTTAAGCGTACCGTAGAGGGTATAGAAATGGAAACGGCCATACAGTTTGTTGATGAATTTCAGGAAAATATACTTGGCTTTTGTAACAATATATATACTCAGGAGGGCGGAACACATATCACGGGCTTTAAGACAAAGTTCACAATGGTTATAAACCAGTATGCAAGGGAACTTGGCATACTTAAGGACAGGGACAGTAATTTTACGGGTACTGATGTGCGAAACGGTATGACGGCAGTTATAGCCGTAAAGCATCCTGAACCGAGATTTGAGGGACAGACAAAGACAAAGCTTGATAATCCTGATGCGGGAAAGGTGGCAGCAGAGGCTACCGGAGAGGAGCTGCAGCTTTATTTTGATAAGAACCTTGAGACGCTTAAGCAGGTAATAGCATGTGCGGAAAAGTCAGCAAAAATAAGAAAGGCGGAGGAAAAGGCAAAGACAAATCTTCTTACAAAGCCGAAATTTTCCATAGACAGTAACGGCAAGCTTGCAAACTGTGAAAGCAGAAATCCTGAGGAGTGTGAGGTATTTATCGTAGAGGGAGACTCGGCAGGAGGCTCTGCTAAGATGGCAAGAAACCGAAGAACACAGGCTATTATGCCTATAAGGGGAAAGATAATTAACGTAGAGAAGGCAAGCATAGACAAGGTACTTGCAAATGCTGAGATAAAAACAATGATAAATGCATTTAACTGTGGATTTATGGAGGGATATGGCAACGACTTTGACATAAGTAAGCTCCGCTATAATAAAATTATTATAATGACAGATGCGGATGTGGACGGAGCACATATTGCTACGCTTCTTCTTACTTTTTTCTACAGGTTTATGCCGGAGCTTATACACGAGGGACATGTTTATCTTGCAACACCCCCTCTTTATAAGGCAGTTCCGAAAAAAGGAGAAAGTCAGTATCTTTATGATGATAAAGCACTAGAACATTACAGAAAAACACACACAGGTTCATTTACACTTCAAAGATATAAGGGACTTGGAGAGATGGATGCAGAACAGCTTTGGGAGACAACTCTTAATCCTGAGACACGTATATTAAAGCAGGTTGAGATAGAAGACGGACGTATGGCATCAGAGGTAACAAGTATGTTAATGGGAAATGATGTACCGCCAAGACGTGCCTTTATATATGAGCATGCAAATGATGCCGAGATAGACTGGCAGGCGTAGTGTATAAGCAAAGATAAATAAACATATACACTACAGGGATGATAGAAAAAAGAAAGGATAGAAAATGGCAGAACAAATTTTAAAAACAGAATTTTCTGATGTAATGCAGAAGTCCTATATAGATTATGCCTTAAGCGTTATAAGTGCAAGAGCACTTCCGGATATAAGGGATGGCCTTAAACCGGTGCAGAGGCGTGTACTTTATGCAATGGACCAGCTTGGGTTAAATTATGATAAGCCACACAGGAAATCAGCACGTATAGTAGGTGATACCATGGGTAAATATCATCCTCATGGTGACAGCTCTATTTATGATGCTTTGGTAGTGTTAGAGCAGGATTTCAAGAAAGGCATGGCACTGGTAGACGGACATGGAAACTTTGGTTCCATAGAAGGAGACGGAGCTGCTGCCATGCGTTATACAGAGGCAAAGCTTAAAAAATTTACACAGGATGTGTATCTTGCTGACCTTGATAAAAATGTGGTTGATTTTGGACCAAACTTTGACGAGACGGAAAAGGAGCCTGTGGTACTTCCGGTAAAGGTACCAAATATCCTTATAAATGGTGCTGAGGGAATTGCCGTAGGTATGACTACAAATATTCCAACACATAATCTTGGAGAAGTTATTGACGGCGTTATAGCCTATATGGAAAATAACGAAATTACAAACGAAGAACTGATGAAACATATCATAGGGCCTGATTTCCCTACAGGAGGACTTGTTGTAAATAAAAGTGAACTTTTAAATATTTATGAGTCAGGAACAGGAAAAATCAAGCTTCGTGGCAAGGTGGAATTTGAGCCTGCTGCTAAAAAAAGCGATAAGGATAAGCTGGTAATCACTGAAATTCCATATACCATGATAGGTGCAAATATAGGAAAATTTATTTCAGACATAGTTGAGCTTATTGAGACAAAAAAGCTTGTGGATGTTACCGACATAACAAATGAGTCATCAAAGGAAGGAATAAGAATAGCTCTTGAACTTAAGAAAAATGCCGATGTAGAGAAAATAAAAAATATTCTCTATAAGAAGACAAAGCTTGAGGATACCTTTGGAGTAAATATGCTTGCCATAGTGGACGGCAGACCGGAAACGCTGGGGCTTAAGGATATAATAAGAGAAAATGTAAAATTTCAGTATGAAATAAATACAAGAAAATATACATACCTGTTAAATAAGGAGCTTGAGCAGAAGGAAATAAAGGAAGGTCTTATAAAGGCATGTAACATAATTGACCTTATTATAGAGATACTCAGAGGCTCAAACAGTCTTAAGGATGCAAAGGACTGTCTTATAAACGGAAATACCGACAAGATTAAATTTAAAAATAAAGAATCCGTCATATATGCAAGCCAGCTAAGCTTTACGGAAAAGCAGGCACAGGCTATTCTTGATTTAAGATTATATAAGCTGATTGGTCTGGAAATACTTGCACTTGAAAAGGAATATGAGGAAATAGTAGGCAGAATAGCAAAATATGAGGATATTTTAAATAACCGCAGTTCTATGACTAAAGAAATAAAAAAGGAGCTTCTTTCAATAAAAAAGGAATATGCAGTTGAAAGAAGGACAGTTATAGAGGACGGAGAGGCAGCAGTAGTTATAGAGGAAAAGCCTGTAGAGATGGAGGTTACATTCCTTATGGACCGTTTTGGATATTCTAAAACAGTTGATATGGCTGCAGCACAGAGAAACAGAGAGAACATTACAGCGGAAAATAAATATGTATTTTCATGTATGAATACAGATAAGATATGTGTATTTACCGACAATGGAAATTTTCATCAGGTAAAGGTAAAGGATGTACCGTTTGTAAGGCCTAAGGATAAGGGAACGCCTATTGATAATCTTGGCAACTATGACAGCGGAAAAGAAAATATAATAAATGTAATGTCTTTAGGCTCCCTTAAGGACAAAAAACTGTTATTTACCACGAAGCTAGGTATGATGAAGCTTGTGGACGGCTCTGAATTTAACGTATCAAAGAAAACGGTAGCAGCCACAAAGCTTAATGACGGTGATATGGTTGTAAGTGTAGAGGTTATTGAGGCTGACAGTATGGAGGAAGCGTTTAACATTGACAATGATTTATTTATGTCAGATGTTCCGGAAAGCTTTGAAAATTCATATGAAGATACATATGGTGAGTCTTACGACGGACAGCTTGATATGTTTGGCAGCTTTGATAATATGTCCGGTGGAAGCATAGTGACAAGTATGGAACCGGACAGTGGAGATGCTGAGATGTCAACAGAAAACACGGATGATGAAAACACAGGCTTTATTACAAGCAAGCTGGTAGTTCTCAGAACATCAAACAATTTATTTTTAAGATTTCCTGTCAGTGAGGTGCCTGAAAAGAAGAAGGGTGCCATAGGAGTAAGGGGACTTAAGCTTTCTAAGAATGACATTATTACACACGTATATGTAATGGACGCAGGTGACAGTGTCATAGTGGATGTAATGGGTACAGAGTACGATTTAAGAAAGCTTGTTACAAAGAAAAGAGACCAGGCACCTCAAAAACTTAAAAAATAACATAAAAATTACATTGTTTATAACAATATATTGTGGTAAAATGTTGCTAAAGGTTATTATTGAAACAAATGTGTCCTGTGGCACAAAAATATTAAATAAAATGTAAAAGATTTAGTTTATAACAAAGGAAGGTACAAGACTATGGCAACAGGAAAATATGTAGCTTATGTAGGATCCTATACACATGGTAGTGCAAAAGGCATTACCATATGTGATGTAGATTTAGAGGAAGGAATATTTATTCCAAGACGTGAGGTTGAAGTAAAAAATGCCTCATATCTTCGTATAGCAAACAGCGGAAAGTTTCTTTACTCAGTTTCAGACTTAGGTATTACTGCATTTAAGATACTTGAGGACGGAGACCTTGAATTTATGAATCTTGGTTCAATTAACGGAATGAGAGCATGCCACATAAGCGTAGATGATGATGACAAGTTTATATTTACTGCAGGTTATCACGACGGCAAGGCGACAGTAGTTCGTATAGCAGAAGATGGAAGTGTTGGTGAATTGACAGGCGAGGTATTCCATAAGGGCATGGGAAGCATTGCCGAGAGAAATTTCAGACCACATATTACATGTACAAGACTTACACCTGACGGAAAATTTCTGGCAGTATGTGATATGGGTATAGATCAGGTAAAAATATATGACTTTAACCATAATACAGGAGCCATAAAGCTTGTAGACATACTCAGATGCGAGCTTGAATCAGCACCTAGAAGCATATTGTTTTCACCTGACGGAAAATTTGCATACCTTATATGCCAGCTTATGAACTGTGTGAATGTATATTCCTACAACAGTGACAATGGTATGCCGAATTTTGAACTTATACAGCAGATAAGAACTCTTGGAAAATCATACAATGACAAGAGTGCCGTGGCAGCCTTAAG
Organism: uncultured Roseburia sp.; assembly: GCA_945928585.1. Taxonomy (GTDB): domain Bacteria; phylum Bacillota; class Clostridia; order Lachnospirales; family Lachnospiraceae; genus CAG-303. Next base: position 6,546 of record CAMENQ010000090.1, read on the forward strand.
ATTTTCACCTGACGGAAAATACCTTTTCTGCTCAAATGCAGGTGACAACAGCCTTGCATTTTTTGAGAGAAATGTTGAGACAGGAAAGCTTACAAAGAAATCAGTACTTCCTATAAGCGGAGATTATCCGAAGCAGATATGTGTATTTCCTGACCAGAAGCATATAGCTTCACTTAATCATGAGTCAAATGAGATAACATTCTTTAAGATTGATTATGAAGAAGGAATAATCATTGAGCATGGAAAGCCTATGGCAGTAGAGACACCTAACTGCGCAGTTATAAAGAAACTGTAAGAAATACATATATTAAAACAGGGGCAAAAGGTATTGAATCATTGCTTGTTGAGTTAACAGCAGTGTTTAAAGACTGTTTGCCCCGCTTTGTACTTAAAGGGAAATGACAAAAGCAACAGCGTAAAATCAAGAAGCTAAAAATTCGCGAATGCGAATTTATAAGCGCCGCTGCCGTGCGGCGCTTTAGGAAAATGGGAAAAATGGGAAGTATAAGATTTAAAACATACGCAGAAGCGTATGATTATTTTTACGGAAAGAAAAATCACAGATGGGACTTAGGTCTTGAAAACATAAAAAGATTTTTAAAGGATATGGGAAGTCCGGAGGAAAAGCTTGGTATTATTCAGATAGCAGGAACAAATGGAAAGGGTTCGGTTTCATCATACATTACAGATATTCTTATGGAGAAATATGACAGAGTAGGAAGATATAATTCCCCTGTGGTGTTTGAAGAAAGAGAAAATATTTCAATAAATAATATCCCTATGACTGAGGAGGAATTTATCAGTCAGACAGATGAATTGTATGAGCATATTGAAAAGGCTGAAAGAGAGGACAGGCTTCCTACCATATTTGAACTTGAAACCATTATGGCTGTGAATTTTTTTTATAAAAAAAACTGTGATATAGTTATACTGGAGGCAGGACTTGGAGGCAGGGATGATGCCACAAATGTTTCAAAGAAAAATCTTTTAGCTGTCATTACAAGTATATCTTTAGACCATATGCAGTATCTTGGTAGTACTGAGGAAGAGATTGCAAAAATAAAGGCAGGCATCATCAAAGAAAAATCAAAGGCAGTTTTAGGTGTAAATAATAAGTCCGTAACGGACCTGCTTGTTAATAATGCAAATGCAAAAAAAAGTGAAGCTTTTACAGTTGATAAGGAGCAGATAAAGCAGCTCAGGTCTGATATGAGCGGTCAGGAGTTTTTATATAAGAATAACAGCTACAAAATAAAAATGATTGGAAAAAACCAGCTTGAAAATGCGGCAGCAGCAATAGAAGCAGCCTTTGCACTGGGAATACCATATGAAAGTATAGTCAGGGGGATTTCAAAAACAGCAGTTAAGGGCAGATTTTATACTGCACATGAAAATCCGCTTATAATACTTGATGGAGCACATAATCCTGATGCTGCGTTAAGATTAAAGGAAAATATAGATGAATATCTGTCAGACTTTTCCGTAGTTTCTATGGTGGGAGTGTTTAAGGATAAGGATTATAAGAAAATCATAGAGATTATGAAGCCTTACCTTAAAAGAACTGTTGCGGTAAAAGCAAAAGGAGACAGAGGACTTAGTACAGATATCTTAAGGAAATGTATCGAAGAGTTGTCTGATGGTGATGAAACGCTGGAGGTATACGGGTGTGACAGCCTTAGTGAAGGTCTGGAAAAAGCAGTCAGCCTTATGAAAATATCAGAAATAA
>CAMENQ010000091.1 GCA_945928585.1 uncultured Roseburia sp.
TCTATCCTAAGAGAAGTTATGAAAGTATCGGAAAGACCAGCGGATGTTGTACGGCGATTGGATACTTTCTATGTATGTATGGATGAGAATGATTATGAAGAAGCAGATAAAATGTTGACAGAGATTGAAGAAATTGTTGGAACAAATGATCCGGATATCGCAGCTGCAAGAACAGCTTTGGATTTGGAAAAAATGTTGGGGGAATAGCCTATGATAGTTGTGAAGAAAGGTAAAGAACCGAGTAGTCTCATGAAATTCCGTTTACAAAATCCAGATGCGGATTACGAATCGGATATACCTTCAAATGTTTTGAAAGATGTTAGGGAACAGATGTGGAATGACCAGGTTTGTTTATGTGGCTATTGCATGAAAAGGATTAATAGTCCTAGAGATGTTAGAGTTGAGCATTGCAGACCGAGACATCCGAAGGGAGAAGAGACGCATGATAATAAAGCAACATTAGATTTTAAATGGATGATTGGAGTCTGCTATGGTAATAGCTTGAAAAGAGGCGTAAGGCCAGAGGACACCACCTGTGATGCCCATAGAGGTAATACAGAGCTTACCATCAATCCATTTGATAAATTGTCTGTTAGAAAGATTAAGTATAGAGCGGATGGTAGCATTTATTCGGACGACGTCGAAATTAACAAAGATGTAACAGAGACATTAAATCTAAATTGCCAGGCGCTTTCTTTACCACAGACACGTAGGAGTGTGTTGATGGTAGAGAAAGCCAGAATCATGAAGAAGTGCAAAGGAAAATCTCAGGATGCATTTATACATGAGTTAAGGCGTACATATGAAAGTCTGGTACGGGAACGGAATCTGACACCATATTGTGGAATAATTATATCCTGGCTGGAGAGCAAATTAAAAATTTATAATTGTGCAGACGGCAATTAAGAAATAGTGTAATTCAGTTAGGACTGCTTTTTCGTTTACACCAACTCCGATTGTTTAATTAACAATTTGATGATATCACAGAACCGATTTATTTCGGTTCTGTTTTCATTTTAGGTATATTAGCTTATCCGCCACCACCTCTTTCTGCCACAAGGACGCAGGTTAAGGCTGAATTATTATAATAAAAATCAGAAAAACAATTAACAACAGACAGCGGTTGTGATAAAATGAATTGAATATACAGACATTTAAAAAAGAAGGAGAAGATACATATGGCGTATTTTCCGATGTTTTTAGATATAAATGGAGCGGACTGTCTTATAGTAGGAGGAGGTCAGGTGGCTCTGAGAAAAGTTAAGGTTCTTAAGGATTTCGGGGCGAGACTTTTTGTGGTGGCACCTGTCATTTGCAATGATATTAGACTTATGTCACAGGAATTAAAGGATGTATTTGTTTTTGAGAGACAGGCTGTTGATGAAGATTTCTGCAATAAGATACTTGTGGTGGCAGCAACAGATGACAAGGAGATTAACCACAGGATATCCCGGAAAGCAAAAGAGCTTAATATACCTGTCAATGCAGTGGACCAGACTGAAGACTGTACATTTATTTTTCCATCTTATCACAGGGAAAAAAATGTAGTTGCAGCATATTCAAGCGGAGGTAACAGCCCTGTTATAACTCAGTATTTAAGAGATGAAGGGAAAAAAACGCTGACGGATTTTGTGGGAGATATGGCGGAGTTTATGGGAGAGTTAAGACCATATATAAAGGAGCATACAGACAGCGAGTCAGTAAGGAAAAATATATACAGGGAAATTTTTGAACTGGGAATGAAGAATAAAAGATTGCCGGACAAAATTCAGATAGAGGAGATTTTAGAAAAATGGAAAGAATGAGAAGACTTAGAAAAACAGAAAATATAAGACGGATGGTAAGGGAAAATCACATAAGAAAGGACGAACTTATTTATCCTATATTTGTCATAGAGGGAGAAAATATATGTAATCCGATTCCATCTATGCCGGGAATATGCCAGTATTCCATAGACAGACTTAAGGAGGAAATGGACAGGGTGGTTGATGCAGGTATTTTGTCAGTATTATTGTTTGGCATACCTGCCCATAAGGATGAAGTGGGAAGCGGAGCATATGATGAAAACGGCATAACACAGAAGGCTATCAGGTTTATAAAGGAAAATTACAGTGATATAGTGGTGATAGCTGATGTATGTTTGTGTGAATATACATCACACGGACATTGCGGGCTTGTTAAGGATGGAACAATATTAAATGACGAGACGCTGCCGCTTTTGGCGAAGGCCGCAGTAAGCTATGCAAGGGCGGGAGCCGACATAGTTGCACCAAGTGATATGATGGACGGCAGGGTAAAAGCAATAAGGGAATCCTTAGATAAAGAAGGTTTTAATGACATACCGATTATGTCGTATAGTGCTAAATTTGCTTCCTGTTATTATTCACCTTTCAGGGATGCGGCACATTCTGCACCGGGATTTGGTGACAGAAAGACATATCAGATGGACACGGCCAATGGAAGGGAAGCGTTAAGAGAGGTAGAACAGGATTTAGCAGAGGGAGCAGATTTTATTATTGCAAAGCCTGCACTTGGATATATGGATGTTATAAAGGATATTTCAACCCATTTTAATATGCCTATAGCAGCATATAATGTTAGCGGAGAGTATTCCATGGTAAAAGCAGCAGCCATGCAGGGCTGGATAGATGAGAAAAAAATGGTTATGGAAAATATGGTAGGCTTAAAGCGGGCCGGAGCTAAAATGATTATAACATACCACGCATTGGATGTTGCAGGGTGGATAGATGAAGACAATTTTTAAACCTGCAGATACACATGAGAAACTATAAAGGAATGAGGTATAAAATGAACGATACAAAATCAAAGCAGCTTTTTGAAAGAGCAAAAAAACATATACCGGGAGGTGTAAACAGTCCGGTCAGGGCATTTGGATCTGTGGGGCTGACACCCAGATTTATAAAAAGTGCCAATGGAGCATATATTACAGATGAAGACGACAATACATATATTGATTATGTATGTTCATGGGGACCGGGAATACTTGGACATGCTCATCCTTTAGTTATTGAAAAGGTAAAGGAGGCAGCTGAACAGGGACTTACCTATGGAGCACCTACAGAAAAGGAGATTATACTGTCGGAGCTTATATATGAATGTATGCCGTCTGTAGAGGTCAGCCGTCTTGTATGCTCAGGTACTGAGGCGGTAATGAGTGCCATAAGAGTGGCAAGAGGTTTTACAGGCAGAGATAAAATAATAAAATTCAAGGGCTGCTACCATGGACACTCTGACGGACTTTTAGTTAAGGCAGGTTCGGCAGCACTTACCACTGCTGTGCCGGACAGCAGTGGAGTACCGGCAGATTATACAAAAAATACACTTATTGCATTGTACAATGACAAAAAGTCTGTGCAGGAGCTTTTTGAAAAATACAGGGAAGAGATTGCGGCAGTTATTGTAGAGCCTGTGGCTGCAAATATGGGAGTAGTTCTTCCTCAGGATAATTTTCTGCAGTTTTTAAGAGATATAACAAAGACATACGGAGCACTGCTTATATTTGATGAGGTTATAACAGGCTTCAGACTGGGGTTAGGTGGAGCGCAGGAATATTATGACGTAAAACCGGACATAACCACACTTGGAAAGATAGTTGGCGGCGGTATGCCTGTGGGAGCATACGGAGGAAGAAAAGAAATAATGGATATGGTATCACCTGTGGGCAGCGTATATCAGGCAGGAACACTTTCCGGCAATCCTATAGCTACTGCAGCAGGTATAGAAACACTGCGCATTCTTATGAGCGACAGGGATATATACAGACGTCTTGAGGAAAAGACAATGAAGCTTTGTCAGGCTGTAAAAAATGCAGCAGGAAATAATGTAAGCGTAAACAGGGTATCATCACTTATGAGTATATTCTTTACGGACAGACAGGTAAATGATTATGACAGTGCAGTTTCGTCAGATACAAAAAGATATGCAAAATATTTTGCATATCTTTTGGAAAATGGAATATATGTGGCACCGTCACAGTTTGAGGCTATGTTTATATCGGATGCCCATAGTGATGAGGATATAGAAAAAACATGCAGAGTGTTGGAAGAAGCAGTTGAGAGGAAATAGATGTGAAGTTTGGATATTGCGGAATAAATTACAGGAAAGCAAATCAGGATATAAGGGACAGGGTTTCTTTTACGGATAGCAAAAAAGAAGAAATGCTTTGTCTTTTGGAGGAGCGTGGTATTTATCAGAGTATGATACTTTCCACCTGTAACAGAAGTGAGGTTTTTTATTTTTATGATGATGACAGTCAGAAGAATGAAGTGGCAGAATGTTTTAAAAGACTGTTTTTAAAAAAAACAAGTGAAAGCGAAATACACCTGATTGATGCTTATCTGGAGCAGAATTTTGGGAAGGATGTCGTAGAGTATTTTTTCAGGGTAACTGCGGGACTGGAGTCGATGGTTCTTGGCGAGGACCAGATATTAGGTCAGGTAAAGGAAGCATATGAATTTTCAAAAACAATGGGATACAGCAAAAAGGAGTTAAACAGAGTTGTTACTGATGCCATTGCCTGTGCAAAGAAAATAAAATCATTATATAAAATAAGTGAAATTCCATTGTCTGTAGGCTATGTAGGTGTGAAGGAGCTGAATTTAAAGTGCAGTATAGAAGGAAAAAAGGTGCTGCTTATCGGGAGCGGTCAGACAGCCGGTCTTGCTTTAAAATATATAGAGGAATATAAACCGTCTGATATAATTATCTGTAACAGAACAAGGGAAAAAGCACTTGAACTGATAAAAGACAACGGAGAAAATAAAAATATAAACATACAAATAAAAAATTTAGAGGACAGATACGATTTGATGAGGGAATGCGATATTGTGGTTTCAGCAACATCCTCACCCCATCTTGTTATAAACTCACATAAATGCCAAATTGAAAAAAAAATGTGGCTGCTTGATTTGGCGTCACCAAGAGATATTGATGCAGAACTGAAAAACAATCAGTCATGTACATTGATTGATTTGGATATGATTGGCGAAATCGTTGAACAAAACAAAAAAGAAAGACAGGAACTTTCAGAGAAATCGTCAGGTATCATAGAGAAAGCTGTGGAGGAAACAATCACATGGCTTAATCTTACGGCAGTAGACGGAACTATAGAATCACTTCAAAAGCGGTGTGAAGACATAGTAAATGACAGCTTTTCATATATAAACAGAAAGCTTAGTCTTACAGAACATGAGCAGATGGTTATTGAAAGGACACTTAAGGCATCCCTTAAAAGGCTTTTAAGAGAACCTATTGTGGAATTGAAAAGTATAGAGACAAAGGAGGAGCAGGAGCTTTTCAAAAGTACTGTGGAGAGATTATTTCACATATAGAATTTAATGTATATTGTTTTTATTTTTTGTGTGAAAATAATACATTGAAGCATTTTAACTCAGTTTGGTGGCGTAGAAGCTAAAGTATTCGCCGGGAATCGACTGATATTCTATTAATTTTATTAATATATAAGAGGAAATATAAGATAATGAATATTAAAATCGGAACAAGAGGTTCAAAGCTGGCACTTATACAGACTGAATACGTGGCAGAAAAACTTAAGGAAAAATATCCTGAAAACGAATATGAAACAGTTATTATAAAAACAAAGGGCGATATAGTACAGGACAAGCCGTTAAGCAGTATTGGTTCTTCAGGTGTATTTGTAAAGGAAATAGAGGAGAAGCTTAAGAATGGCGAAATAGATATGGCAGTTCACAGTATGAAGGATATGCCTGCTTACCCAGCGGAAGGACTTACATTTTCAAAATGCTGGAAAAGAGAGGACAATAGGGATGTTCTTATTATAAACAGTAAAAAAAATCCCGGCAAAAAATCAATTATGGACCTTGAGAAGGGAGCCGTTATAGGTACAGGAAGTATAAGACGGCGTGTTATGTTAAAAAATCTAAGAAGTGACATAAATGTAGTAAATATTAGAGGAAATGTAGATACCAGATTAAAAAAAATGGAGGAGCAGGAGCTGGACGGTATTATTTTGGCAGCAGCGGGACTTAAAAGATTAGGGCTGGAAAGCCTTATAACCTGTTATTTTGATACTGATGAAATGATACCTTCCCCGGCGCAGGGAATATTGGCCCTTGAATGCAGGAGTGAGGATACTCGCATAAAAGAAATGCTAGACTGTCTTTGTGATGAAGGTTCACATATAGAAGGAACATGTGAGAGAGAATTTTTAAGGAAAATGGGTGCAGACTGTCATGTGCCTGTAGGTGCTGCCTGCGAATTTTGTAAGGAAAAAGGAACTTTGCAGCTTACGGCGTTTTACGGAAGGGCTGACGGAAGCAGGACAGCTTCCGTTAAGGTAAGTGGTGAAAATCCGCAAAAGCTTGCTCAGACGGCAGCAGCAGAAATAAGAAAAAAACTTGCAGGAAAGGTATGGCTTGTAGGTGCAGGTCCCGGAGACACAGGACTTATGACTCTGCGTGGAAGGGAAATAATTGAAAAAGCTGACTGCATAGTTTATGACAGACTGGCAAATGATGAGCTTCTAAACTGGTGCAGGGATGATTGTGAAAAAATATATGTTGGCAAGGAAAATCACTATCATACAATGAAGCAGGAGGATATAAACAGCCTTCTTGTAAAAAAATCACTGGAATATGACAATGTAGTAAGGCTTAAAGGCGGTGACCCTTATGTGTTCGGCAGAGGCGGCGAGGAGTGCCTTGCACTTTCAGACGCAGGGGTAACTTTTGAAACAATACCCGGAGTAACCTCAGCCATAGCAGGACTTGGCAGTGCAGGAATACCTATAACCCACAGAGGTATTGCATCAGGTATGAGGATAGTAACAGCACACAACAAAAATGATGAGCTGGCAGACATAGATTTTAAGAGTATGGCTGCCGGAAATGAAACACTTGTATTTATGATGGGACTTTCAAAGCTTGAAGAAATATGTAAAAAGCTTACGGAAGCAGGTATGGACAGCGGTACGCCTGTGGCAGTCATATCAAATGCAACCACAAAAAGACAGAAAACAGTAGTGGCAACTCTTAAGGATATAGTGGAAAAAGTTAAGCAGACGGAAGGAATAGTATCACCTGCACTTATTGCGGTTGGTCAGGTGGTTAATCTTAGGGAAAAATTATTTAATAATAATTTGGATAATAGCTTAGAGAAAAAATCAGATAATTATTCCCGTAATAATGTTTTTTACGAGAGTGATGAAATGGGAAATGAAAAACGCGATTGTAAAAAGTACATTATACCGAAAATTGGCAAAGAAAAATCAGCTTTGGCCGAACTTGTAAGAAAAAAAGGTTACAATCCCATAGAAATACAGCTTGGACAGATAGAAGCAGTAAATGTGAGAATAGATGAAAAAATGCTTTTTGAAAATCAGCTTATTATATTTACAAGTACAAATGGTGTAAAATATTTTTTTGAAAGCCTTAATAAAAGCGTGCTTGACACAAGAAGTCTGTATAATTATAAAGTGGCAGCCGTTGGAAGGAAAACGGCAGAAGCATTAAAAGGCTTTGGGATAAAAGCAGATATAATTCCAAAGGAGCATAACAGTGACAGCCTGACAAATATGATTATAGATTTTATTAAAGAAAACAGCCTGAAAAAAATAAACATATTATATGTGAAAGGCAAAAACGTACAAAACAGTATAACCTTACGGTTGAAGGAATGGGGAAAAATAACAGAGGTTGAAGTATATGAAAATAAAAAAATAGATATTAACACAGAAGAAAGACTGGAGATTATTAAAGATACAAAGGAAGCAGAAGGCATATTGTTTACTTGTGCATCTAATGTGGAAAGATTTTTTGATATATTTAATAATATGGAAGAAGATGTAATGAAAAAAAATATAACGGAAGAAAATGTACCGGATTTTTCACACAAAAAAATAATCTCGATTGGAAAAAAGTGCAGTAAGGCACTGGAAGACGCAGGCATAACAAATTATATACAGGCAGGGGAAGCTGATTATGAGGGGATAGTTGCGGCTATGCAGCAGTAACTATAAAAGAGAATGTCCAACTAAGAATGGTTTTTCAAAATTGTTCAGATTTTAAATAGTTCGGTCCTGACGATACTTGCAGCGTGGGGACGGGCTTCTATGGTGCAGGATACGGCTGGAGTGGTTGTATATTATGTGCCTACGCTTCGGAAACAATAAGAAATTTTATTAATGTTCTGCGACTATCTTCTAAGCGACGGCCGTAACTCGGAAGTGTCTGAATTCTCAGCC
>CAMENQ010000092.1 GCA_945928585.1 uncultured Roseburia sp.
ATGGAGAAAAAGCACACAGCTATTATTTCGGAAAAGATGCATATGAGGCTATGATTAAGAACAGTAAGTATGCTGCAAATAAGGAACTTCTTACTATTCCTGATGCAGTTCATACAGATCTCTATGACAACCTGAATGTAATTCCTTTCGATAAGATGCAGAAATTTTTTGAAGAGAACGGAGTGTGTTAATTATGGCAAAGAAAGTATTGATTATTTCAACAAGTCTACGAGGTGGCAGCAATTCAGATATCCTTGCAAGGGAATGTGAGAGGGGTGCTCCATTTTATACTTCCAATGATACACAATAAATCAGATATGATTACAAATCAAGATTTCACGCAAGAGTTTTTGGATAGTCTAAGAATTAGCTCAATTATCCTCTTAGATTAATATTTTTTCAAATATCAATCTAAGAGGATATAAATACATATATTTTTTACACGAATCGAAAATTGGTATCAGCTGACAGTCATTTTGTACTAATAAATTTATAAGTATTAATAAATTTACTCCTCCAACAGCTTCTCCATCTCATCAATAATTTCCCCAAACACACTAAGTGCATCCTCAATAGGCTTAGCAGTAGACAAATCCACGCCTGCTATCTTAAGCAGCTCTACAGGAGAATCTGAGCAGCCGCTCTTAAGGAAATTCTTATATCTTTCTACGGCAGGAGCCCCTTCCTTAAGAATGTTCTTTGCTATAGCTACAGATGCTGAAAATGATGTAGCATACTGATAAACATAGAAATTGTAATAAAAATGAGGAATTCTTGCCCATTCATATGCAATCTCGTCATCTGAAACCATATCATCGCCATAATACTTTTTATTTAACTCATAATAAAGCTTACTTAATGAATCGGCAGTAAGAGTTTCGCCTGCTTCCTGCATAGCGTTTGTACGCATTTCAAATTCGGCAAACTGTGTCTGGCGGTAAACAGTTCCCTTAAAGCTGTCCATATAATGATTAAGAAGATAAGCTCTCTCTTTCTTATCAGTAGTATTCTTTAACAGATATTCCATAAGAAGAATTTCATTACATGTAGAAGCTACCTCAGCCACAAAAATTTTATACTGTGAATATATATATGGCTGGTTGCTGTTTGAATAATATGAATGAATGGCATGGCCCATCTCATGAGCCAGAGTAAACATATTATCCAGTGTATTGTTATAGTTTAAAAGAACGTAAGGATGAGTGCCGTATGCACCGGCTGAATAAGCACCGCTTGTCTTTCCCACATTTTCATAAACATCTATCCATCTGTTGTTAAAGCCTTCCTTAAGAATGTCAAGATAATCTTCTCCAAGTGGAGCTAAAGCCTTAAGAACAGTATCCTTTGCCTCATCGAAGGAAATCTCCTTTGCTACATCGGCAATCATAGGAGTATATATATCATACATATGAAGCTCTGAAAGTCCCAGACATTTCTTTCTGAGGGATACATAGCGGTGAAGCTTGTCCAGATTGTTATTTACCGTATCTACAAGATTTTTATAAATCTGTGGTGATACATTATTTTCATCTACGGCAGCTTCAAGAGTGTTGTTGTATTTACGGGCCTTTGCGTAAAAAATAAGCTGGTTTACCTGTCCTTTATAAAGGCTGGCGCTTGTGTTTATAAACTGCTTGTATACAGAGTAAAGGCCTTTAAAAGCATCCTCTCTTACACGTCTGTCAGAAGACTCAAGAAAACGTATATATCTGCCGTGAGTTATACGAACCTTTTCACCGTTTTCATCGGTTATCTCAGGAAAAACAAGATCAGCATCATTAAATATTGAATTTGTATCAGCAGCAGTCTGGCTCATTTCGGCAGACATAGCTAAAAGCTTTTCTATTTCAGCGGAAAGGCTGTGTGCTTTCGTTCTCTGAATTTCTTCTATATATTTTCTGTAAAGCTCAAGCTCAGGAAGTTTCTTAAAATATCCTTCCAAAATACCGGTGTCAGTAGCTAAAATCTCAGGCTTTATAAAAGATGTTTTGCTGCATACATCTGTGTAAAGAGAAAAAATTCTTCCTGCCATAGCCTGATGAGTATTATTGCTCTGGTCTTCATCAAAGAGTCTCTTTGCATAATTATATGCAAGCTCTATTTTCTCTCCGATTTTTGAATCGTTTTCAAGAACGTTTAAAAGATTTTGTGCGCATGCAGTAGTTTTTCCTTCGTATGAGACAATAACCTCAGCAATCTCAGATATCTTTTTAAGGTCGGCCTCCCAGGCTTCTACTGTTTCGTACATATCTGCAAGGTTCCATGTATCTTCAATGTTTACCTCACTTCTTTTTGGTAATTCATTTGCCATAATATCCTCCATTTCCGCAGTCTGAGCCCAATGTGGTCAGGCTGTATATATAATGTATAATTTTAGCTTTAAAACTACAGTTTGTAAATAGAAATATAATGGTTATAGTTTTTTTTTATAACCCATTCAAAGATACATATATTAGCAGATAAAACAAAAATAAACTATAATGCATATTAATGGCACCTTATTTTTCCAACGGCTATTTGTGCCGGAGCGTCACAAAGCAGCCATAATGGCAGATGAAAATTTGAGATAAACGCTCCAGAATGGGAGATTATTATGAAACAGATATTATGCTTTGGAGATTCAAATACATATGGACTGATTCCGGGAACTACAGACAGGTATGACTGGGAGGACAGATGGACAGGAATTGTTGGAAACAGGCTGTTGGAAAAGGGCTATAGGATAGCAGAGGAAGGCTTATGTGGAAGAACTACCATCTTCGATGACCCTTTGAAGGCGGGAAGGCGTGGAACAGAACTTCTGCCGTTAATCTTGGAAACTCACAGGCCGGTGGAAGCAGTTGTGTTAATGCTTGGAACAAATGACTGTAAGACCTTTTACGATGCATCTGCACAGGTTATTGGCTTAGGAGTGCGAAAACTGCTGGGACAGATAAGAAATGGTGTTCCTGCTGCAAAAATACTGCTGGTTTCACCTATTCACCTTGGAGATGATATATGGGACGGCTATGATTTGGAATTTAATGCAGAGTCCGTTGAAACATCAAAACAGCTGGGAAAGGTGTATGAAGCTATTGCAAAAGAAGAAAATATTTCTTATCTTGCAGCATCTGACTATGCACCTCCGTCAATGGCAGACAGGGAGCATCTGGATAAGGAAGGACATAAAGCGTTAGCACAGGCAATATGGAGCGGACTTCAACAGATTGTACAGCTTTAGGCCTGTATTATTTTAATAAATATAACCTACAAAAACGATATGCAAACTGGGAAAAACTGTGGTATGATAATTGGAGGAAATATGAGTCAGGATATAAAAAGTAAAATATCTGCTGCTGCAGAAAAATTGGAAAGCAACTATAAAAGTCAGGGAATTTTTGAGAAAGGAATAGGAGAAAAACTGCCAAACAGAGCAGAGATTATTGAGATTATAAATGAAACAAGACGTATTATCTTTCCGGGCTATTTCGGAAATGAAAATACAGTGTATTGCCGCAACATTTCCATTAAAGGACAGACTCGTATTTAACCGTGGTTATGCAGGCTACAGAGGAAGTCTGTCATTGACGGAGGATTTATACGATAATCTATAATAATCATAAGCAAAGCAAAGTTTAAAATTATGCTTTAAAATAAAAAGAATAAAGGAGATTAAATATACCTTTTGAGGGTGTTCCGGCAGAACGTGTGCCTGTTACTATGGATTTAAATATTTATGATGAAAAGATAGAAGTGGAGACTAAGGATGCTTATAAGGCAGCAAGAGAAGTCGCAAGAATAGACGGTATACTTATCGGAACATCTTCAGGGGCAGCACTTTTTGCAGCAACAGAGCTTGCGAAAAGACCGGAAAACAAAGATAAAAAAATCGTGGTCATATTCCCTGATACCGGACTTCGTTATCTTTCCACAAATCTGTTTGAATAAAAGGGAGGCAGAAAAATGGCATTAAATTTAAATAACTCTAATGTAGCAACAAGAGAAAACCGTATCGGCTCAATTACAGGCTACATTGGCTCACTAAGTGATTTGGCAAAGCAAAGTGAATGTGGAACCCTAAAGGGCTGTTCACGCTGCTTTTCACAGTCAAGTACATGTCTTTCAAGCTGTGCATTAGGTCAGTTGTCAGCCATTCGTGATGTGGCGATTATACATCACGGACCGGCAGGATGTTCTGTGGCAAGTGCCGGAACATATTATCTTGATAAAGTTATGGCAAAAAAGCGTGGTGTAACAAATAATACAGTATATGTGGGAACCGACATGAATGAAAACGATACAATTTTCGGTTCAACTGAAAGTCTTAGAAAAATTATTCTTGAGGTAAATAAAAGATATTCTCCGAAGGCTATTTTTGTAACAAGTTCCTGTGCCACCGGAATTATAGGTGAGGACATTGACAGTATAGTAGATGAAGTAAAAGAAGAAATATCTGTTCCTATTGTAGCAGTACATTGTGAGGGATTTAGCAGACGAAAAAGGATACCGTCTGGCAGAAAAAAGAAAATATGAGCTGCCTGAAGGGGCATCGTCGGAAAAAATAATAAACGGTGAGAATAAGACAGGAAACGGCTGTGGTTCAGGAGCAGGCTGCAGTGGCAGCAGTGCATCTTTCGGCTGCGGAACAGATAATACGGGAGGCGGCTGCGGAGAAAATAATGCTGCCGGAGGCTGCGGAACCGGAGGCGGTTGCGGAAGTGCAGGGGGAACCTTCCCCAAGGTTCAGCTTTTATCAGACTGCAGGTGTATTGTATGTAAAAAAATAGGTTTTAACATACAGAAACAGCTGGAGAAACTGGCATTAATAAAAATAACAAAACTGGATATTGAGATAGTGTCAGACAGAATATAAAATAAGTCATACGCAGAAAAAATTATATTATGCGTATAAGCCTGTGTCTGAGTGCACCTGACATATGGCAGCCATTGAATATGTAAAGAAATGAGGATTAAATATTATGGAAGAAAATCGTTATGAATTAAACAAGAATCTGGCACAGATGTTAAAGGGCGGCGTTATTATGGATGTTACAACACCTGAACAGGCACGTATAGCACAGGAAGCAGGAGCATGTGCGGTAATGGCACTTGAAAGAATACCTGCTGATATAAGGGCAGCAGGCGGAGTTTCAAGAATGAGTGACCCTAAAATGATTAAAGGTATTCAGGAGGCAGTTTCCATTCCTGTTATGGCAAAGTGCAGAATAGGACATTTTGTGGAAGCACAGATTCTTGAGGCTATTGAAATTGATTATATAGATGAAAGCGAAGTACTTTCACCTGCAGATGATGTATATCACATTGACAAAACAAAATTTAAGGTTCCTTTTGTCTGCGGTGCAAAGGATTTGGGAGAGGCTTTAAGACGTATTTCAGAAGGTGCGTCTATGATTCGTACAAAGGGAGAACCGGGAACAGGTGATGTAATACAGGCAGTGAGACATATGCGTGCTATGAACTCGGAAATCAGAAGAATACAGAGCCTTACAGAGGATGAATTATATGAGGCTGCAAAGAAATTACAGGTTTCATATGACTTAGTAAAGTATGTACATGAAAACGGAAAGCTGCCTGTAGTTAATTTCGCAGCAGGAGGAGTTGCAACTCCGGCAGATGCAGCACTTATGATGCAGCTTGGAGCAGAAGGCGTATTTGTAGGTTCAGGAATATTCAAATCAGGAAATCCTAAAAAGCGTGCAGCTTCCATTGTACAGGCTGTAACAAATTATACAGATGCAAAGCTTATTGCAGAGCTTTCAGAAGATTTAGGCGAGGCAATGGTAGGAATTAACGAATCAGAAATTGCACTGCTTATGGCTGAAAGGGGAAAATAAATGAAGGTTGCGGTTTTAGCTTTACAGGGTGCATTTGTTGAACATGAAAAAATGCTTGAGGAGCTTGGTGCCGAACATTTTCAGATTAGACAAAAACAGGATTTAAACAGGGAATTTGACGGTATTATTATTCCCGGCGGTGAAAGTACGGTTATGGCGAAGCTGTTAAAGGACCTTGATTTGTTTGATGATATAAAAGGAATGATTCAAAAGGGTATGCCTGTGTTTGGTACATGTGCCGGCTTAATTCTTCTTTCAAAAGAAATAAAAGACGAAGAGACCTATGGCTTTGGAACAATGAATATTGTCACAAGGCGAAATGCATACGGCCGCCAGCTTGGAAGCTTCTATACGGAAACAGACTTTAAAGGAATAGGAAAGGTGCCTATGACATTTATCAGAGCACCATATATTCTTGAAACAGGCGAAAACGTGGAGGTTCTTGCAACAGCTGATAATAATATTGTTGCTGCAAGACAGGGTAATCAGCTTGTGACAGCATTCCATCCTGAATTGACAAATGATTTAAGAGTACATAGTTACTTTTTGGATATGATAAGTAAAAGAAAATAGCAGATATAAATATTTATTTGCAGCTTATATGCAGAAACGCATATAGGCTGCAGTTTTTTGCATATTTTAGGCAAAACTTCAAATTGGATTTGTTAGTTGAAAAATAAAATTGTTGGTGTTATACTTAATGAGTAATATTATGCTATAAAGACAAATGCCCATAAATGGCTTAAAATAAGGAGGACTAACGAGATGGAACAGTACAAGAAAGAATTTATCGAATTTATGGTAGACTGCGGAGTACTGAAATTTGGTGATTTTACTTTAAAAAGCGGCAGAAAATCACCATTTTTTATGAATGCAGGACTTTATGTTACAGGCAGACAGTTAAAAAAGCTTGGTGAGTATTATGCCAAGGCTATTCATGAGCATTACGGTGATGATTTTGATGTACTTTTTGGACCGGCATATAAGGGTATTCCCATTGGTGTAGCCACGACAATAGCTTTTTATGAACTGTATGGTAAGGAAATACGCTACTGTTCAAACAGAAAAGAAGCAAAGGACCATGGCGATGCGGGAATTTTACTCGGAAGTCCTATAAAGGATGGTGACAGAATAGTTATTATAGAAGATGTTACCACATCAGGAAAGTCTATAGAGGAAACATTCCCTATTATAAGAGCACAGGGAGATGTTAAGATACTTGGACTTATGGTTTCACTTAACCGTATGGAAAGAGGAAAGGGTGATAAGAGTGCACTTAGCGAAATAAAAGAAACATATGGCTTTGATGCAAATGCCATTGTTACTATGGAAGAGGTTATAGAGTATCTTTATAATAAACCTGTAGGCGGTAAAGTGGTTATTGATGATACAATAAAGGCAGCCATTGATAAGTATTATGAGGAATACGGAGTAAAGTCATAAAAAAGAAAGGTGGTAAAAAAATGGGAGAAAAAATATATAATCAGATGAAACATTCAGGGGCAGGCTCTATTGCTATGGGTATATTATGCGTGATTTTTGGTCTGACTATTGGAATTATATCTATTGTAAACGGAGCAAAACTGGTTAAAGGCAAAAAGTATATTTCATTTTAATGTTGGGGAGATGACGTTGAAGAAAAATAATCATAAACGGCTAATTAGTTTTAGCCGTTTGTTGTTTTTATTATATATTTTTTTAGTACTATATTTTCTGCTGTTTTCAGAAGGCTTTGGAAGAACGGAGGTCAGGCGGGAATATTCCTATAATATTGTTTTTTTTAAGGAAATTAACAGGTATATACAGTGGGCAAAAACCTCTGATACTGGTTTTAATATGATGCTTTTAAATATATTAGGAAATATTATATGCTTTATGCCATTTGGATTTTTTCTTCCGGTACTTTTTGAAAAACTGAGACACGGTATATCCGTCACTATTGCGACATTTACATTTTCATTGCTTGTGGAGATATTTCAGCTTATATTTAAGATAGGATGCTTTGATGTAGATGATATTATTTTAAATACTCTTGGAGGAATACTGGGATATATAATTTATCTGATTGTAAGAACAGTTAAAAAAAACTATAAAAGCAGCAAGTAAGCAAAGAATATTAAAAAAATATTTTTATATAATAGGAAATTCCTAAAGCAGCAGCACAAAATTGAGCAAAAAGTGCCTCTGCCGTGGGGTACTTTAGTATAATGAGAATCTGCAAAAAGGAGGAAAAATGGATAACGACAGAATGGAAGATGTCAGTA
>CAMENQ010000093.1 GCA_945928585.1 uncultured Roseburia sp.
CTGCATCATATTAATAAAATTTCTTATTGTCTCCGAAGCTTACACATACAATATGCAGCCATCCGTTCCCTGCTATACGCTTACGAACGCGTCTTAAAACCGCAGGAATCCTGGCAAGGCTGAATGATTTTCTATTCAGAAATCTGCGTTGCAGCAGTCTCAGAATTTTCTATTGAATGATTCTGTACCATATCAATCTGCGGAACATGGACGCTTCCCCTCATCTCTATGATTGGCCCTCCTGTCTTTTCCACATAATCCTTTGTAATGATTACCCTGCCTATATTGTCATCCTTTGGTATCTCAAACATTATATCAAGCATAAAATCTTCTATAATGGCTCTTAAGGCTCTTGCTCCTGTTTTCTTTTCCACTGCCTTTGCTGCTATGGCTTCTATGGCATCATCTTCAAACACCAAATCCACTTCATCCATGGCCAGAAGCTTTTTATACTGCTTTAAAATGGCATTTCTAGGCTCCTTCAATACCTGCGTCATCATTTCCACGGTAAGTCCCTGCAATGTAAATATGATAGGCAGTCGTCCTATAAATTCAGGTATCATGCCAAAGTTTTTTATATCCTCTACCTCTACCTTTGAAAGAATGTCAGGGTCATTGTCATATTTATCCTTAAGGTCTGCTATAAATCCAATGGCTGCCTGCTTGTTAAGCCTCTCCTTCACTATATTTTCAAGGTCAGGAAATGCTCCTCCACAAATGAACAGTATATTTTTCGTATTTATGGTTGCCAGAGGAACCATTGCATTTTTGCTGTTGGCTCCAACGGGAACCTCTACTTCACTGCCCTCCAGAAGCTTAAGCAGTCCCTGCTGTACTGCTTCTCCGCTGACATCTCTGCTGTTTGTATTTCTCTTTTTGGCAAGCTTATCTATTTCATCTATAAAAATAATACCTGTTTCTGCCTTATCAACATCATTGTCTGCTGCTGCCAAAAGCTTTGAAACGACGCTTTCTATATCATCTCCTATGTAGCCTGCCTCTGTAAGTGAGGTAGCATCTGCTATGGCTAACGGAACATCCAGCAGTCTTGCAAGTGTTTTTACAAGATATGTTTTTCCACAGCCTGTGGGTCCAATCATAAGCATATTTGATTTTTCTATTTCTACATTTTCACCTGTAGTATCCTCTCCTGCCGCAATACGCTTATAGTGATTATACACTGCCACACTCATTACTTTTTTTGCATATTCCTGACCTATGACATATTCATCAAGCTGTGCCTTTATTTTATGAGGTGCCGGTATTTTTGTTATATCAATAACAGGCTCGTGCTTTTCCTGCTTTGATTTTTTTCTCTTTATCCTCTGTCTGCTGCCCGGTATGTCATTAAGATTAAGGAAGCTTATATTCGGCATACCTGCAAATGGATTTACCGGCTGATTATTGTTTTGATTTTTGTTGTTATCATCTGAAGAACCATTGTCAGAATTGTTTTCTCCTTCTGACACACTGCCGGCTCCGCTGTTTCCACCGGAGCCTTGAGTATTATTTATATTGCCAAATGGCATATTATTCATGCCATTTAACATATTATTAAATTCTGACTGATTTATGGCATCGAAGGTTTTTTGCATACAATCGGAACAGACACATATGTTGCCCGGCATAGTAACCATCTTTCCTGCCTTACTTTCTGGTCTTCTGCATATATAGCATATCTTTTCGTAATCGTCGTCGTTGTAATTTTGCGACATTTTTATTTACCCTGCCTTCTTTTTTTATTCGAGAATATCTATCAATTCATCGTATGATACAAGAGTAACATCTATCTGCTTTTCTTTGTAATTTCTTCCACTCATGACCTGGACTGTCAATGTTACAGTTTCACCCTTTGCATAATAGGAAATCTGCTCCTGCAGTTCTGAGAATGTAGCTACGGTTTCTCCGTTTACGGCAGTGATAACATCACCCTGAGCTATACCAGCTTTATCAAGCGGAGAATCTTCATTTACCTCTCTAAGATATATACCCTCCGGTATATTATACATCTGAGATGTGGTTTCGTCTACCTCAACATATGTTCCTTTTGTAATTCCTACATAACCCTTTTCATTTTCTGACACAGGCTGTTTTGTTTCTTTATTCATAAGGTCATTAATTATATCCTTCACCTGTGAAATCGGTATGGCATATCCCATACCCTCTACGGAAGCTGATGATGAACTTGACTGTGATGCCTTGGCAACATTTATGCCTATAACCTGTCCCTGTCTGTTTACAAGTGCTCCGCCGCTGTTTCCTCCGTTTATGGAAGCATCTGTCTGGATAACCGTCAAATCACCATAGTCAAGTGTGATTTTTCTGTTTAAGGCACTTACTACACCTGATGTTACTGACTGACCATAGCCAAGTGCATTTCCTATTGCAACTACCTCATCACCTACCTGAAGATTATCTGAATCTCCCAATACTGCTATCTTTATGGCATCTATGGTTTCATCGTCCAGATCATCTATCTTTATGGCTACAATAGCTACGTCATTTGATGAGTTTGTACCCTTTACATATGCTGTATCTATGGTACTTCCATCTACAAATTCTACGGTAAGGCTTGTAGTATCCTCAACAACATGGTTGTTTGTCACAATAAGAAGCTCCGTATCATTTTTTCCCACTATAATACCTGAGCCTGCACCTGTCATCTGATACGTTCCGCCTCCGAAAAACGGATTATAATTTGACTCTACTATAGCTGTACTTGTAATAGAAACTACTGATGGAAGTACTGCATCGGCTACCTGACTTACGGAATACTGACCGACATTGTCTGTATCATTTGTAAGGACGGAAATATTATTCAATGCTGCTCCTGTATTTCCTATCAAATCAGACTTGTATTCTGACTTAAGCATATAGTTTTCTTCAATATTTGATTTATATAAGCCATACATTACACCCGAGCTTAAAAGAACTGCTGATAATGCACTGGCTGTACATGCCATGGCAACTTTTCCGCCTGATATAGGTTTTTTATTTGCTTTTTTTGCTGCTTTCCTGGCTGCCTTTCCTGCTGCCTTCTGCTCTTTTGCCGCCTTTTTTGCTGCTTTTTCTGATTCTTTATTGTCAGTAAAATATGTGCCTGTGTTTGGCTGCCACTGATTTTTAAGCTGCTCTCTTGTGTAACTGTATGTGGTATCCTGTCTGTCACCTGTGCTATACTGTGAACTGCTTCCCTGTGAAACACCAGCCCCATATTGAAAGCTGTTATTTTGTGTTTCAGGTGCTGCATTTTCCTCTGTGCTGCCTGTATTTGATGTATTGTAATTATTTTCGTTATCGCTGTACATAAGCTTCTCCTCTTTTCATATTTTTATTTTCTTTTATAAAAGTAACAACCGGTTGGTATTGCTTTCCTTTTTACAGTTCATAGTCTACCAACCAGTTGTGTTTTAATTGTGAAAAAATTTTGTTTATTTTGAGGAAAATATGTTTTTATTTTGTGTTTTGTTATTTTGTGCTGTTATTTTTTGTATTATTACTATCTGTACTCTCCTCTTCATCTCTCGATAAATCATAATCGGTATCAAGTCCTGCAAGGCTGCATAAAGCTTCATTTATACCTAAAAGTGAATTTGATGGTACATAATCATAATCATCAAAGAGATAACGATGTAAATCTATGGCAGTCTGGGCAAGATTATCAGGTAACAGACTGTCTCCAAATACTGTATCTTTTTTATATGACTGGTATGTTCCAGGGAAACCTTCCGTTTCTGCCATTTCAAATTCTAGCACTATAGGTATTAAATCTACAATGTCATCATATGGTATACTTGTAAGAAATACTTCATTTTCATCCTCAAATACCTGTTCAGCCAAACCAAGAACCTCCTCAAGTCCCATAGCCTTAGCTTTTGATACCATCTGGTTGATTACATGTCTCTGTCTTGCTGCACGACCGAAATCGTTGTTTAAAGAAGTTCCATCCCCCGGATAAAATGGAACATATCTGATACGGCAGTAAGCTGTTGCCTGAACTCCGTCAAGGTGATGGTTTCCTGCTACCTCCTGTATATTATGGGTATACATTTTATCATATTCACCAATTTCCTCAAAATAGCTGTTTATATATCCGTTTATATAAAATGCTTCCTCCTCTGTTATTGTTACGTCAATACCGCCAAGAAGGTCCACTAATTCAGTAATTCCGTCAAAATTTATGGCAACATAATCTTTTATATTAAGGTCAAAATTTGCATTTAATGTTTTAACGGCTGCTGCTCCGCCACCGTTTGCGTATGACCAGTTTATCTTTGCAAACCTTGTATTACCTTCTTTTCCATAAGCTCGTATATATGTGTCTCTGTAGATGGATGCCATTCGTACATCCTTTGTTTCTTTGTTTATACTTACTATGATTATACAGTCACTGTTTGTTCCGCTCTTTAATTCTCCATATCTTGCATCAAGACCAAAAAGCGCTATATTTAAATACTCGTCTAACTTAGATGTATCCAAATCTTTGTTAACACCCGTGTTATTTCTGTCATAATCATTATCAACTATTTTTCCATATGATTCTTCACTCATCATACTTTTAACCATAAATTTTCCAAATGGTGTACTCATAAGCCATGCCTTGCTGTTTGGAACAAGAAGCATGGTTAATGCAAAAGAAAGTCCAAGTATAACTACTACCTCTGCCACAAGCACGGCTATTTTTATTCTTGTCCTCTTTTTTTCTTTCTTTTTTCTTGCCTGCTGTTTTGCTTTTCTTCTGTCATATTCATCATCATCATAACTGTAGACCTCCATTTCATCCTGGAGTGTCTTTTCACTATCTTTAAGTATCATATCTATTTTCTTATCTGATTTAGTCATAATATTTCCCTTTCAACCCTGTATTTTTATTATTAATATGCGTTCTTGTTAATAAAACCTTTTACAAATGTAAGTAAAATAATCTTAATATCCAATCCCAAAGTCCAGTTTTCTATATAATATAAATCGTAGTCAATTCTTTTTCTTATAGAGGTATCTCCCCTGTATCCATTGACCTGTGCCCAGCCTGTAAGACCCGGTCTTACCTGGTGCTTAATCATATATCTTGGTATTTCCTCTCTGAATTTTTCTACGAAAAACGGTCTTTCCGGTCTTGGTCCAACCAAACTCATATCTCCCTTTAGTATGTTAAAAAGCTGCGGAAGCTCGTCTATACTTGTTTTTCTTATAAATTTTCCAACAGGCGTAACCCTTGGATCATTTTTTATAGTCCACTTTTTCTTTTCCTTTCCCGGATCCTCCACCTCCATTGAACGGAACTTGTACATCATAAATGGCCTGTTGTGAAGTCCTACTCTCTCCTGCTTAAATATAAGCGGGCCCTTTGATGTGGTCTTTACCAAAATGGCTGTAATAAGCATTACCGGTGAAAAAACTATAATGCCGACAATTGAACCAAATATATCAACCATTCTCTTTATTATCATATTGAAAGTGTTTGATAAAGGAACATATCTTATATTTATAACCGGCAGTCCCTGCAAATCCTCTGTATAAGGCTTTGTAGGAATAATATTATTGTAGTCAGGTATAAATTTTGTATGAACACCTGATTTCTCACATTCTGCAACTATATGCTGCAGTTTGTTGTATTCTGACAGCCCAAGCGTAATGGCTATTTCATCAAGCTTATTTTCAGGAAGAATATATTGTAAATTATCTATTTTTCCTATAACCTGAACGCCTTTGTAAAAGGTTCCTCTTTCAACATTATCATCAAGTATTCCCTTTACAGTGTATCCCCACTGGGGGTTAGCCCTTATTCTGTCAATATAGCCTTCTGCCGCACTGCTGTAGCCTACAAGAAGAATGTGCTTTTGATTAAATCCCCTGCTTCGCATGGCACGGAGGGTAGAAAAAAGTATAAGACGCATGGCAACGCAGTTACACATATTCAGAACGTAGAAGATAAATATCATCTCTCGTGAAAAATGCACCTGCTTGGTCAAATACAATAAAGTAAGGAATATAAGTATACCCACCGTATTTGCCTTTATGATGTTTGCACCCTCTACACGCCTGCCCTGAACACGTTTAGGCGTATACAGATGAAATGCCGTATATAAAAGTAAATATCCCGGTACTATAAATACAAGTGCCACCATATAATCTTCAAAGGACAGTGTTTCATAGCTTTCCCTGAATAAAGGTGTCCTGAATTTAATATACCATGCTTCTATATAAGAAAGCATGAATAGTAATACATCTAATAATATATGCAATCTGTTAAAATGACGCTGATTATCCTTAATCATGTTCTTCCCCTCACACGATTTATGTGCTTTGTTTTTATGCTCAAATTTTATAATACCCCAAATGTAAAAAAATAGCAACTATAAATATGTGAACTTTCTGCGTTTAACTTTCTGAGTTCTATACTGTTCCATACTTATTTTTACAGCTTTCTTTTTCCTGAAAATATCTTTCCTGCATAAATAAATGTGTTCTTTATAAGTTCAAGCTCTATCTTTATATAATTTTTTAAATGACTTTTTTTATATGTCACTTTTTTACATTTATTATATCCTTTAAGTCCTTCTCTTAAGCCATCCAGATAAGCCTTTCCGTATTCATCTCCTGCTTTTTTAAAAAACAGCCATTTTGCCACGCAACCTGCAAAAATAAAGGGTATGTTTAATATAATCTGTAATTGTGGCATATTTTTATATATAACATAAATATTATTTCTTGCAGAATTGGTTATCTTAAATACATTATGCCTTGAACCGCTTGTTCCGCTTCCGACATGATACACCTTTGCATTAGGATTGTACTTATTTTTAAAGCCAAATATTCTCGCCCTGTAGCCTATATCCAAATCTTCCAGATAAGCAAAATGATTTTCATCAAAAAGCCCCAGCTTTTTTAGTATATCCGTTCTATATATTGCTGCACCTGCACATGATGAAAACACTTCTCTTTCATTAGCATAATTCTCTACAGGTTCATCCATTCCAAAGGCAAATGCCCACCCTACAGCCGTATACCCGTCACCGGCATTATCCACAAGTCTTTTATCATTCATCTGTATCATCATTGGTGATACTGAAAATACTCTTTTTGATTTTTCTATACCTTCAACAGATTTTTCTATAAAATCTTCAAATACCTCTGTATCATTATTTAAAAGTATTACATATGGTGTTGTACAGGTTTTTATTCCGGTGTTTACTCCACCACAAAAGCCTGTATTTTTTTTATTTTTGATAAGGGTAATCATATCACTGCCATATCCGCAGTTTTCATATTCCCTAATCATGGCTTCTATCAACAAACAGCTGTTATCTGTTGAACCATTATCCACCACTATTATCTTAAAATCCATGCTGGTCTGGTTCATAAGTGCTTTAAGGCAATTCTCTATGAAATTTTCACCATTATAATTTGGTATTACCACAGTAACCTTCATATATGTCTTTTTCCTGCCTTTATCTAAAATATATTATTCCACTTTCATTGAAAAATCGCACATTTCCAATGTGAGGTTTACATTGTAATATGGATCACCCTGGGCAAGCTCATTCTCCCATTTTTCCTTAAATCTGTCTATTTCCCTGTTAAATCTTTTAATTTTTTCTACAGAATCCTCTGCCCCTCTTGACTTTGATTCTGCATGAAGAAGCTCTGCATATGGGTCATATATTATCAGCCAGCCGTTTTTTCTGACCTTAAGGCAGAAATCCACATCATTAAATGCCACCCCAAGGGTTTCATCTAATCCTCCTGCCTCCATAAATACCTCTTTTTTTATGAGCATACACGCTGCTGTTACTGCACTTAAATCCTGCATAACAACTGCTCTGTTAAAGTATCCCATCTCCTCATGGGGCTTACCTGCAAATGCATGTCCCGCCACACCGCGTATGCCTAAAATTACTCCTGCATGCTGTATGGTTCCATCCTGATAATACAGCCTGCTTCCTACTATTCCCACATCATTTCTCTGACAGACAGATATCATTTCCTTTAATGCATCTCTGCATTCCGGTATAAACTGCACATCATTATTTAAAAGCAGTATATATTTTCCTTCTGCATGCGTTA
>CAMENQ010000094.1 GCA_945928585.1 uncultured Roseburia sp.
TCAGTAGAAACAACAGAAATCAAAGAAAGTGAGGAAGAATAATTCTGAGAAAATTTGGAGTAGATACAAGCAGATGGCAGGGAGATTTCAATTTTGCTGCTGCAAAAAAGAATGAAGGTGTAGAATTTGCCATTATTAAGATAGGCGGGGGAGATGCAGGACTTTACAAGGACAGTCAGTTTGAGAACAGTTATAAAAAATGTGAAGCCTGTGGACTTGATAAAGGTGCATATTTCTTTGGACATGCCATGGATATGGAGCAGGCAAAGAAAGAAGCGGATTACCTTATAAGTCTTTTAAAAGGCAAGAAATTTGAATATCCTGTTTTCTACGATGTAGAAGCTGATATGCTGAATATCGGAAAGGAACTGCTTACAAATGTTATTAAGTACATTCTTGGCACATTAGAGTCAGCAGGATACTGGGCAGGATTATATGGCTCATCTGATAATATTCAGTATTACGCTGATGATACACAGCTTACAAAATGGTCACATTGGATGGCAAAATATTCAGCTTCAGCTCCGGAAATGAAAAGCGGTGCCGAATTACAGATGTGGCAATTCGGAGGAACAACCAATGTTATAAGAAGTAATAAGATTAACGGAATAACAGTGGATCAGAATTATTGTTATGTTGATTATCCTGCAATGATAAAGTCAAGCGGATTAAATGGTTATCCAAAATCGCAGAATGTAACGGTTTCAAAGCCGGATATAATTTATGCAGTAAAGACAGCTAATGGATGGCTTACTAAGGTTAAAAATACAGAAGATTATGCAGGTCTTGAAAATATGCCAGCAGTTGCTGTTATGATGAAACTTTCAGATGGTACACCACTTAAGTACAGAGCACATACAGGCGGAAGATGGCTTGACTGGGTTACAGGATATGACAAAAACGATTATTACAATGGCTATGCCGGCGATGGAAAGACACCTATAGATGCCATAGAAATAAAGTGTGATAAGTACAATATACAGTATAAAGTATCGTCCGTAGCAGACGGAACAATATATTACGCAACAGTAAGTGACAATACCGTATCCGGAAGCGAAAGCTACGCAGGAGTTTTCGGCAAGCCTGTGGACAAGTTTATGGCATGGCTCGAATAGATAATCAACAGTAAAAATTACTGTATAACATCTATGGTAATATACATACGGACCACCAATGGCAGTAGCCCCTATAAATATGGTACGCAGAGTGGTAGAATATGCCGTAACGGAAATCGACAACAGAAAAATAGATATGGGCATACCAAATTACGGCTATGACTGGCCGCTGCCCTTTGTAAGAGGAGAGACAAAGGCCACCACAATAGGCAATATCGAAGCAGTGCAGATAGCAATAAACAACAACGCTGTTATTTTGTTTGATGAAACAGCACAATCCCCCTATTTCAGATATTTTAAAGACGGAGTGGAGCATGAGGTGTGGTTTGAGGATGTCAGAAGTCTTGACGCCAAATTTGATTTAATAGAGGAATTTAATTTAAGGGGAGCAGGCTACTGGCAGATAATGCAATGGTTCAGACAAAACTGGGAGCTTTTGAAATACAGGTTTAATATAATGAAGAGGATTTAAAAACAATAGTTTATAATGGAATATTATTATTGAAAATCATACACTATTGAATGATTTTTGAAATGATGATATTAAAATGTTACAAATAAAGATTGACATATTGTATTATTTGTATTACAATCGGTAATACAAATAATACAATGATTTTGGCAAAAAGCAAAGGAAGGCGAGAGGTATGCTGCTTACATTAGATTTTTCCAGTGATATACCTATATATGTGCAGATTAGAAATGAGATAGTACAGGCTATAGGAGACGGAAGACTTAAAGATGGAGAAAGACTTCCTACAGTAAGGGCACTGGCAGCAGAGGCAGGCATAAACTCAATGACTGTAAACAAAGCATATAAGATGCTAAAACTGGAAGGGTATATTATTACAGACAGAAGAAACGGTGCTGCAGTTCACCTAAGTAAAAACGAAGATAACAATATGCCGGAGGAACTTGAGGACAAGATTGGGCTTGTGGTGGCAGAGGTTAAGGCTAAGGGAGTTACCATTGACAGACTTGTTGCATATATAAGAGAAATCTATGGTGCAGATAATAAAGATAAAGAGGGGGAAGAGTAATGGGAATGAAAATACTTATGGGCTGTGTATGTATTCTGCCTATGATGCTGATATTTTATGGCATAATGTATTTTGAGGGTAAGCCGAAGGGAAACATTTTGTTTGGCGTAACTTTATGGCAGGAAGCCTTTGAGGATGAAAAAATAAAGCAGATGCAAAAACTCTACAAAAAAAGGCTTTTGCTTATAAATATTATGACCATTGCACTGTTTGTGGCAGGATGTATTCCAAAGAGAGAATCCATAAGCATGTCCATATTTATGATGCTGATACTTGTTATAATTATAGCGTATTTTATTCCATTTGCCATAGCAAACAGGCAGCTTACATCATATAAGCTGACAGCAAATCAGACAAACGGGACACCGGTATCAGGTGAAAAGATTGCAGTAGACATAAAGGCAGTGGCAAACAGGGAGCCTGTTATGTTTAAAAAGACAGGACTTGCAGGTATGATTGCAGGTATTATACCCGTTATACTGGAGATAATTATTGGTACAAGCAGTGATATGAAAGGGTATAATCTTCTCGTAGTAGGAGTTTTAAGTTCAGTTGGCATTATTATGTTTTGCATGTTGTTTGTATACAGCAGAATGAAAACCGACATTGTAAGTACGGACAGTGCAGTAAATATTCAGGTTACAAGAGTCAGAAATTATCAGCTAAGCAGAATGAGTGTCATATTCATATGGGTAAATACAATTTTTACATTTTATATATGGATAAGAATGTGGGCAGATTACGTAAAAGTGACAGAGATTGTTATTGTATCTCTTATTTATGTGATTATCGTTATGGCAGCGATAATTGTGGCTCAGATAAAAATCCGGAAGGCAGAAGACAAATACAAAGGAGAATACATATCAGAAGCAGATGATGACAGATACTGGCTGTGGGGAATGGTGTATTACAATAAAAATGACAAAAGCTTTATGGTAAATAAACGAACAGGCATTGGAACTACCATCAATATGGCAAAGCCGGCTGGCAAGATAATGATGGCCGTAGTGGGTATTATAGTTGCGCTTAGCATAATAGGCAGTTCTATCTGGATGATACTGCTGGATTTTACGCCAGTATCACTGACTATAGAGCAGGGGAAGCTTGTTTCAAACCAGATTGGCAATGAGTATACCATAAACCTAAATGCCATAACGAAGGCAGAACTTGTAGATGAACTTCCTGATATGAGCAAGCGTGTCGGTACAGGCATGGACACATTATATAAAGGCTTATGGAGGGAAAAGGATGGTACAGACTGTCAGGTATGTGTGAGAATAAACGGAGGCTGTTACATAAAAATTGAAACAGTGTCAGGGAGATATTACTTAAATGATGAGGATAAAAGTGACACTAAAGAATTATATGACATGCTTACCGATTATATAGAAAATAAATAGAAAACAAAAAATAGCAAACAGAAAGGACATATGAAAATATGATTGAATTAACAAATGTAACAAAAATTTATGGTGGAACTAAAGCCGCAGTAGACCATCTGAACCTTACAATTGACGATGGACAGATACTTGCCTATATTGGTCCCAACGGTGCGGGAAAATCCACCACATTGAAGATGATGACAGGCATTATATCATCTACGGAAGGCACAATAAAAATAAATGGTTATGATATTTCAAAGGAACCGCTGGAAGCAAAAAAACAGTTTGGTTTTGTTCCGGACAGTCCTGATATGTTTTTAAGGCTTAAGGGAATAGAATATCTTAATTTTATGGCTGATATATATGAAGTGCCTGAAGAAGTAAGAGATGAAAGAATAAATAAATATGCCGAAAAATTTGAAATGACAAAGGCACTGGGAGATAAAATATTAAGCTACTCCCATGGTATGAGACAAAAAATAGTTCTTATGGGAGCCTTAATGCATAATCCGTCAGTGTGGATACTTGATGAACCTCTTACAGGTCTTGATCCTAAATCATCTTATGCACTTAAGGAAATGATGAAAGAGCATGCAGCAGCAGGGAACACAGTTATTTTTTCCACACACGTGCTTGAAGTTGCAGAAAAATTATGTGATAAGGTAGCCATCATAAATCATGGAACACTTGTATACAATGGAACTCTTGAGGAACTTAAGGAGACTAATGAAGGCTCACTTGAGGAAATATTCCTAAAGCTTACAGGAGGAATAACTGAATGAGAAAATTTATTATATTAACGAAAGTACTTCTAAAATCAGGCTTTGGAAATATGGATTATGATGAAGGAAAGAAAAAGAAAAACAGTAAATTAAAAAAATCTGCCCTTTATATATTTTTGGGCATATGTATGATACCATTTGTGGGAATGTTAGGATATCTGGGATATTCCGGTTATAATCTGCTTGAAAACTTAAACACAGATATTATTATAGGGCTGGCCTGTATGGCAGGAGTTTTTATGTCCTTCTTTGGCGGAATGACTATATGCGTAGGTATATTTTTCAATTCATCAGATACGGAATTTCTGCTTCCTATGCCATTTACAGCGGAGCAGATAGTAGGAGCAAAGTTTACAACTATGTATTTCTACACTATGCTTACAGATTTGCTTTTTGTTCCGCCTGTATTTATCGGCTATGGTATAGCAGGAAAATGCGGTGCAGCATACTGGATTATGGCGTTGTTAGTTTCGGTTATACTTCCTGTTACTCCACTGATATATGGAAGTATTATATCAATGGTTCTTATCAGAGTATTTAAAAAAGCAAGAAATAAAGATTTCCTAACCGTTATATCTTCAGTATTTGCACTGGTTTTGGTTATTGTCATAAATGTATTTACACAGTCTATGGAAAATACAACTGATGCGGAGATGATAAATGTAATTATAACAAAGGGAAATTCCATAGTAGACATAATGAGTACTGTTTTTCCAAATACCATACTGGCTGAAAAGGCAGTTTGCGATGGAAATTTCCTTATGCTTGTACTTTATTTATTGTCAGCACTGGCATTTATTGCGATATTCATATTGATAGCAAGACTTGTATACATTAATTCGGTTGTGGAAATGTCCCAGACAAAATCAAAGAGCAAGGCAATAACAAGTGAGCAGATGTCAAAAGCAGTAAGAAAAAGTTCCCAGATAAAGGCATATGTTGTAAAGGAATTGAAACTTGCTTTCAGAACACCTATATATTTTATGAACTGTATAATGTTATCTGTAATATGGCCGGTGATTCTTCTTATACCGATGCTTGCAAATGTATTTAAGGACAGTGGAGAAGCCTCAGGTGCAGAGGGAGAAACGTCAGTTATGCAGATGCTTACACAGCATCCGGAGGTGCTGGCAGGAATATGTATGTTGGCTGTATTCGGTCTTACAGTGCTGGCAGTATCCTTTAGTATGCTTAACAATACAGCAGTTTCAAGAGAAGGCAAAAATGTTATATTCATGAAATATATACCGATGAGCTATGAAAAACAGCTTTTGTCAAAGGTTCTGCCCGGAATACTTCTTACACTTGTGACAGGTACAGGATATTCCGCTATAGCTATAGTGGCAGCTGTTACGGTATTTGACATATCTATACCTCCATTGGCTATAATTTTGTCACTTATTATAAGTGTTTTAACGTGCGTATTATTTAATTTTGTAGAGATAGTATCCGACATTATAAAACCAAAACTTGACTGGCAGACGGAACAGGCTGCAGTCAAACAGAATATAGTAGCAATAGTGCCAATGTTTATAGTTATTATAGTAGGTGTGTTAATATGTATAGGCGGGTTTAAGTTATATACTGTTGCTGAGATTGGAATATATGCAGTAGGGGGGATTTTGATAGGACTGCTTGCAGTTTTAGGATTTGTTTTCTACAGACTTGACATATGTCTTGCAAGAAAGTATTTTCCTAAATATTAGGATATTAGGATATTAGGATATTAGGATATTAGGATTAGGGCAGCACCATAATACCGGCACCATTACAGAAACACCGCGAAGGATACAGACTCAGACCTTATGATTTCAAGACCTTCTGCTGCCCTATTTCACCCCGTGCATTAAAGTTTTTTAAGAAGCTCTAAAAGCTCTGCAGGAGACTTTATTTCATAGTCCGGTTTCCAGTCAGGTTCTTCAAACTCATGAAAATATCTTGGCGACCAGTTCATCCATACAGAAGTTATGCCGAAATTGTTTGCACCCTTTATGTCACGGCGAAGGTTATTTCCCACCATTATGATATTGTCTTTGTTTCGGTATTTGTCGGGAATAAGATTATAGGCAGTTTCAAACATTGCAGGATGAGGCTTAAGCTCACCTACATTTTCAGACACCACAAATCCATCAAATTTATCAAGGAAATTTATTTTCTTAAAAATGTTTCGAAAAGATTCATCCTTTCCGTCGGCTACAAGTATAATAATATAGCCAAGTTCTTTTAACTTAAAAAGAACTTTATCAGAATTTTCGTAGAACTTTACATCTGTAACATTTTCATTTTTATCAAAAACCTGTGTAGCTTCATCCACAAGAGTATCGCCACAGTCAATAAAGATTACCTTTTTCATAAATAAAAATCCCTCCGTTTAATAATTTATAAATAATTTATAAAGAGTATTTGATATCTGACATTATATATGTTATTATACGCGCGAACGTCATCCGTCTTACGGAGATGTATCTTAACAAGTCGGAAAGGCTGCATACCTTTTCGCAAAGGAGACAATATGAATACTATTAATGCAACCCGAACTTCTGCAGCGAAGTTCAACACTAAGTACATGGTGGAGCTGGCACTTATGGTTGCGGTCATACTCGTTATGTCACTGACCCCATTAGGCTACATCCGTACCCCTGGACTTTCTATTACTCTTTTAACTGTTCCTGTAGCTGTAGGTGCTATCATCTTAGGACCTGTCGGCGGTTTAATCTGTGGTCTGGCATTCGGACTCACAAGTTTTTATCAGTGCTTCGTTGGTGGGGCAATGGGAACTGTTCTTCTCGGAATCAATCCATTTGGTACATTTGTAACAACAGTAGTAACAAGAACTCTTGAAGGTTTCCTTACTGGACTTATATTTAAGGGACTTCACAGTATTAAGGGAGTTAAGAAATTTTCTTATTATATAAGAAATTTTGTCTAAAAACGGAGGGAACAATCCCTCTGACATTATTAACCAAATTATTAAGAATATGCATAGTAGAATTTTTGAATTAACCAAAGCCAATCTCAATAGAGAAGACTGGGCAACAGAGAACAATTTCGTTTATGATGAAGAAAAAAATGGACTATTCAGAAGAGCTACATGGTGACGAAAGAATGGAAAGCATCTCTTGTCTGTTCTGTTGCCAGGGGATGAAATTGTTATCTTTTTTGCAATGTTAATTTTCTGCTGCTATTTCTTCGGGAGCGGGTTGGGGCTGCGCTTCCGGCAGTGACGCTCGTGCGAAACGCACCTGCGCCTTGAACAGATCGCCGTCGATGGAAAGGGAGAACTTCCCTTTCTGCAGATCCACCAGGGAACGGGCGATGTTCAGTCCCAGACCGCTACCTTCTGTGGAACGGGAGCTGTCACCGCGGACAAAACGTTCCATCAGTTCGTCCGGGTCGATGTTCAGCTGATCCCGGGAGATGTTCTTAACGGTAACAAATACCTGATCCGCATTTTGTTTTACCTGTATATAAACGCGGGTATTGGGCTGGGAATATTTGCAGGCATTGCTCAGCAGATTGCTCATGACACGCCACATGAGATTGCCGTCCACCAGACCATAAACGATTTCGTTTTCCGGTGCGCTGATGATGGCTTCCAGCTGGGATGCCGCCAGTTTTTCTTCGTATTCCCCCACAGCCTGCTGTACCAGTTCCACAATGTCTGTGCAGGCCAAAGAACAGTGGATGTTGCCAGTGGATGCTTTGGAGGCTTCCACAAGGTCTTCCGTCAGTTTTTTCAGACGG
>CAMENQ010000095.1 GCA_945928585.1 uncultured Roseburia sp.
TCTGCGTTGTAAATTATTATCTTTTCCTTTTCTGCAGGACAGTTTTTGAAAAGCTCTTCGCTCATTGCTGCAGGAACAATTGAATCATTGCTGCCGTAAATAAATAATACAGGTATATTTAACTGCTTTACTGCCGTTAATGGTGACATTTCTTCCAGGTTAAAATGCCCGTATATGTATGCTCCTAATTTTATAAGGCTGTATACAGGCTTTACCGGAAGTTTCATTTTCCTGATGGTTTCCTTTATTATGTCAGATGGTCTTGAAAAACTGCAGTCTGCTATTATTGCTTTTATATTTTGGGGAAGCCCCAATTCGGTAGACATTATTACGGATGATGCTCCCATAGATACACCTGCCATTATTATGTCATTTTTTTCTCCAAAATGGTTTGATGCATATTCTGCCCATATTTTACAGTCATATCTTTCTTTTATTCCCAATGTAATAGTTTTGCCTTCGCTTCTGCCATGAGCCCTTTCATCTGCCATCAGGAGATTTATTCCGTTTTCCTTGCACAGCTTAAAAATGCCGTATCCATCCCATGAGGACACGCCATGATAACCGTGAAAAAAGATAATTGTGGGTGCATTATCATTTATTTTATACAGTCTGCCATAAAGTCTGTAGCCCTCCGGGGATTTTACTTCTACATTTTCAGAAGGTGTATTTTCTATGTCATTTACTGTTTCCAGCATATGATTTTTATATTCTTTGTAGAGATTACTGTCAGGAATGTTTTTAGGATCCGGTCTGTTTTTTTCCGGGTGACAGAAGGTGTATCGAAACAATACATATGCTATAAGAAGTATAAAAAGAGCTAAAGCAATCACAGCAGCCGGAAAACCAATTATATAAGCCGTCATTATTGTCTGCCCTCCTTACTTTGCTTTTTATCCTCATACATCCTTGCATCGGCAGCCTTTACCACCCGAAGAATATCCCTTCCTGTGCCCTCAGCCATTCCTACAGCACTTGATACTTTGATTCCGTCACCTATACTGCTGTTATTAAGCACTTCCTTTACGGACTTTACCTTGCTTTCCGTTTCTCCTTTGTTTGGATTGTCTATAATCATCAGAAATTCATCTCCTCCAATTCTGTATACTCTGCACCTTTTATCTGACTGCGCATACAGACCGGATGACATTTTTTCTATAAGACTGTCTCCTATGGCATGTCCGTGTTTGTCATTGATTTCTTTTAAATTATTTACGTCCCAGAAAATGGCTGCTATTTTATCTATCTTAGGATAGTAGTCCGTAACCATTTCTTCGTATTTATTTTTATTGAAAAGCCGCGTTTCCAAATCAGTTTCCTTACGGTATGTAAGGTCTGCTATCCTGTATGCGTCCTCATTGCTGCTTACGATGATGTATTGAAGCATAATGGTAAATACAAGGAGAATAATACTTCTTGGCAGTACCTCAAATACAATAATGACAAATACAGGATTTTCATTGAATGGAATGTTCAATGATGTTTCCGTGATAATGTCCAGATACCAGTTTCTTGTATGGCGGCTCTCTAATAAAATGTTTAAATCACAAATGCCATAATAAAAGCTGGTCAATGAGCTGATTAACATAGTAACAGTGTTAACCGCATACACAAACCATAAAGTGCTTCTCTTTCTATACTGTATTGCAAAAAGCAGCGGAACTACATATAAAAGCACGGCATGAATAGATAAAAATGTTATTATAACTGCCGATACAATACATATAAGTGTCAGGATAAAATATTTAAGCCATGGCTTTGATAAGTCACTTTTCAAATATATGCATAAAAGCGGTGTAAAAAGTACTGCTGTTGATACAAATGATATCGTAATAAGTGATTTATCCACCTCGAAAAATCCGACCATAGTAAGAAGCCATATAAATGCTACAGCGATAAAAAAACACAAAAAGCCTTTTAAGGTATGTTTGTTTGATTTTATTTCCTGATAAATCAATTCCTGTCTGTATTGTTCTTTAAAGTCATCCATTAGACAAGTCTCCTTTATCTGCATACTACTGATAATTATATTTAAACTACGCCATCCTTCTAACCTGAAATGCTTAAATGAAGCATGTGTAAAGTATAGCAGATTTGTACGATGATGTCCAGTTACAAATGCCTGCTCCCAAAATAAGAAAGTGCCGCTCGGCAGCGGCACTTGCAAATTCGCATTCGCGAATTTTTTGTCGCGCTATTTTACGCTGTTGCTTTAGGAATTTCCTATTATATAAAAAGCCGTTGTAAAGAATAATATCTCCACAACGACCTGCGTTACCTCAAAAACTTTATACAAGATATTCTTAACCAAGTGCCTCTTTCATCTCTTTTCTCGTCATTCTCCATGTAGTCCAGTCTGACATTGGAAATGCACCCATTTTTTTGTAAAACTGTATGGACGGCTCGTTCCAGTTTAAACATACCCACTCAAGTCTTTCACAGCCCTCCTCAAGTGCTATCTCCATAAGTATACGGAATATCTCTTTTCCGATTCCCTTTCCTCTCATTTCCTTATCTATGAATATGTCCTCAAGATACATATTTGTTCTTCCGCAGAATGTGGAAAATGTATGGAAATACAGGCAGAATCCTACCGGTTTTTCATTGTATTCTACTATCATTACGTTACAGGCGTGCTGTTCAAATATTGCCTTGCGAAGTCCGTCCTCTGTTGCCATTACACATTCTGACATTTTTTCGTATTCAGCTATGCTTTTAATAAAATGCAGTACTAAGCCTTCCTCTCCTTCCTTAACAAAACGAATTTTTACTCCTTCAATTTTTGTTTCATATTCTTTTGTCATTATAATTCCTCCATCCGCTTAATTTAAAAAGGTGCTGACCAAAAAGCCAGCACCTTTGCTTATATGCCAATATACTAAAAGAATATGGTTTTGTCAATATAAATGTTCTGTTACGTCTTAGCTGTTACGTCTTACACTCTTATCCACACACTCATTTCATTTTCACCACGGTTAGCCCATGCAAAATACGGTATAAGTGTTACTTCCGTTTCTTCATAAACAGGTTCAGTAAACTCACTGTACAGCCCGTTCTCCGAAGCCGGTTTCTGCTTTAATGATTTTGCAATAAGAGTTGGAAAGGTTTTGCCTTCTATCTCCACACTTCCTTCTCTCACAGGTTCATTAACACAAAGCTTATAAAGATGTAAATCGCTTCCGTTATCCTTTTCCTCCATACAGTAAACTACAGGCCCTTTTGTTACTGCTGCTTTTCCTATATTTTCGCGGACTCTTGAATCAGCGGTTATTATTCTTGGCTCCATAGGTGTGTCTATTTCCACCTTATCACCTTTTTTCCAGGTTCCTTCTATATAATAATAGCCTTTTTCAAGAGTAGCTTTCTTTCCTTCAGGCACATTAACCTTCCAGTTTTTGCACCAGCCCGGTATTCTTACGGCAAGCTTCATATTTACATTATCATCTCCGTCATATGTGACAGATACATTTCCATTCCAAGGATATTCTGACTCAATAGTAAATGAAGCTTTTTTGCCTGCTACATCCTTATAAAGCTTTCCGCCTACGTAAAGATGAATAAATACAGTATCATCATTTTCCGTAAAGGCGTATGACTGGATAGAGCTTATAAGTCTTGCAAGATTAGGAGGGCAGCATGCGCAGCCGAACCATTTTTGTCTTACAGGCTTTACATGGAATTTTCTCTCATCTTCATGGCATGCCTTTGGAAGAACCTCCAGTGGATTAACATAGAAAAAGCTCTTTCCATCAAGTGCCATGCCGCTTAAGACAGTATTGTAAAAAGACTGCTCTAAAACATCTGCATACTCTGAATCTGCTTCCACCTCTAACATTCTTCTGGCCCAGAAAATAAGTCCTATTGACGCACATGTTTCAGCGTATGCCGTATCATTTGGCAAATCAAATGGATATGAGAAGGCTTCCCCCATATGTGTAGCTCCTATAGCTCCTGTTATATACATTTTTTCCCTTGTGACACTTCTCCAGAGACGCTTACATGCTTCCCACATTTTTTCATCCCCTGTAATTCGTGCCATATCAGTCATTCCCGAATAAAGATAAACTGCACGAACGGCGTGTCCCACAGCCTCGTCCTGCTCCCTTACAGGCATATGTGACTGATGATATTTGTGGTTTGTAAAATTATCATGCTTTTCTATTTCACTGAAATAATATGGTTGTTTTCCTCTCTCATCCAGGAAAAATCTGCTTAAATTAAGATATTTTTCATCTTTAGTTACATTATACAAACGTACAAGTGCCATCTCTGCAATCTCATGTCCCGGATAGCCCTTGCATTTGCCTTCATCCTCTCCGAAATAATCAGCTATAAAATCCGCAAATTTTATTACTGCCTTTAAAAGCTTATCCTTACCTGTCGCCTCATAATATGCCACTGCACCCTCAGTCAGATGCCCGAAGCAGTATAATTCATGATGGTCTCTTAAATTTGTAAATATCTTATCCATTCCATTGATAATATAATATGTATCAAGATATCCGTTTTCCTGCTGTGCTGCACATACAATATCAATAGCTTCATCAGCAATGTTTTCAAGTTCCTTATCAGGATGGTTTACAAGAGAATATGCTACCGCCTCAATCCACTTTGAAAAATCACTGTCCTGAAAAACAAAGCCGTAAAACTTGTCCTCCAGATGATTCATATCCTCAGGAAGCGCCTCAAATCCTCTAAAAGTATACTTAGGCTCAATAAATGAACTTCCCTTTTCTCTCTTTTCCTTCATAAGCTTTCCTGCAACTTTAAAATTTCTCATACAGAAGCTTGGAACTGCATCCTTAACTCTGTCGTTTAGGATTTCCCACTGGTAAGGGATTACTTCTTTACGGACTAATTCCATTTCTCCCTTCCAGAAATTATCAGTTACGATAAAATTCTGTAATTCCATTGGTTTACTGTTTGTTTTAACATCTGACATTGATTTTACCTCTTTCTTTTTATGATTTATTATTTTAACATACATTCACTTTACTTTACATATAAAAAAGTACATTTTTGGTGTGAAAAATTCCGTTATGGAATCCATTCTATTGGTAAAACCCTAAAATTTACTTTTTCCCTTTACTATGCTATACTTTGTAAATAAAAGTATAAAAACAAGGAGATTTCAAATGAACTACGGAAAACTTATAAGTCACAGTTTTAATAACGGAACCCTGACCCTGGAATATGAGCATACCACTGCTTATATTCAGCAAATGTCAGACGGCATTATCAGATTTACCACAAACCCTGATAAAAAAAGCTATGCAGTAATACTCCCTCCTATGCCGGAGGTTAATTGGGAGATTTCAGAAAAAGAGGATTTTCTTTGTGTAAAAATACATTCATATGAAAATAACGAAAGAACTCTTTTACTAAAAATTGGAAATGATTTTATGGTAGATATTTTTGAAAATGATAAGCTGATTTGCAGTGATTACCGGGGAAGATGCCATAAATCATCATCACTTTCCGACAGCGAAAAAAAACTATTGGCTCTGGAAGGTCATAATACAGAAAATGACAATTCAGATATCACCTCTGTAGAGATTGTTAAAGTTCTTGATAAGGATGACTCCATATACGGACTTGGCGATAAGCCGGGATGTCTTAATAAGAGGGGGTATGCCTTTGAAAACTGGAATACTGACGACCCTGCTCCCCACGTTGACTCTTTCCGTTCTCTCTATAAGTCCATTCCTTTTTTTATTGTCCTTAAATCTGATGAATGCTATGGTATTCTGGCTGATAATACATACCGCACAACTTTTGATTTCGGAAAGGAAAACAGCGATTGTTATTCTATACGCCACGAAAACGGTGATTTAAATTATTATTTTATTTCTGGTGCAGATATGGCACAGGTAGTGAGTCTATATACAGATTTGACAGGTCATGCCGTATTGCCGCAAAAATGGCTTTTCGGCTATCACCAGAGCCGCTGGAGCTATGGTTCCGAAACAGAAGTCCGTGACCTTGCCGCAAAATTTAAAGAATATGACATTCCTTGTGACTGTATCCATCTTGATATTGATTATATGGACGGCTACAGGGTGTTTACCTTTGATTCCAAGCGTTTTCCTAACCCTGAGAAGTTAGTTAAGGATTTGGAAAAGCAGGGTATAAAGCTTATTACCATTGTTGATCCGGGTGTGAAAAAAGATAAAAACTATGATGTGTATAAAAAGGGTATGGAAATGGATGCTTTTGCCCACAGTGCAGACGGTACAGTATATGAGAATGAAGTCTGGCCGGGCACTTCCGTATTTCCTGACTTTACAAGAGAAGATATACGTGTATGGTGGGGTGAAAATATTAAAAAACTGACAGATATAGGCATACGTGGCATTTGGAATGACATGAATGAGCCTGCCACTTTTAAGGGACCGCTGCCTGATGATGTAGTTTTTGCCGATGGAGAACATAGTGAAATCCACAATGTTTATGGTCATCTTATGGCTCAGGCTACGTATGATGCATTAAAAAAATACGACTCTGACCGTAGGCCTTTTATATTAACACGTGCCTGCTACGCAGGAAGTCAGCGTTACTGCGGAGGCTGGACAGGTGACAATCACAGCATATGGTCACATATTCCTTTGGCAATAGAGCAGATGTGCAATTTAGGACTGTGTGGAATGATGATGTGCGGAAGTGATATTGGAGGCTTTGGCAGTGATGCTACACCTGAGCTTATGATTCGTTTCTTTCAGGCAGCTGTTTTCAGTCCGTTCTTTCGCAGCCACTCTGCCATGGGAACAAAACGTCAAGAGCCTTGGGCTTTTGATGAGGAAACTACAGATATTATCCGTAAGGTAATAAAACTGCGTTACAGATTTTTGCCATATATTTATGATTTGGCTCACGAATGTGTCAGAACCGGGGCTCC
Organism: uncultured Roseburia sp.; assembly: GCA_945928585.1. Classification (GTDB taxonomy): domain Bacteria; phylum Bacillota; class Clostridia; order Lachnospirales; family Lachnospiraceae; genus CAG-303. The sequence continues at coordinate 6,896 of CAMENQ010000095.1, forward strand.
TATTCTCCGTCCCCTTGTTTATGAATTTCCTTATGATAAAAATGTACGAAATCTTGGAGATGAATATATGCTTGGCTCACAGGTGCTTGCAGCTCCCGTAATACAGGCAGGAAAGACCGCCCGCGCCGTTTATCTGCCTGCCGGAAAATGGTATGACTTTACAACAGGAGTCTGCTATAATGGCGGACAGTATATTCTGGCAGATGCCCCACTTGACCATATACCGATTTATATAAGAGAAGGCTCAATTCTTCCACTTGTAAACCATGAAACAAACAACACTGACGAGTTTACTGAAGATGATATAGTTTTTCACACATATCAGGGTACGGGAAGATACGTTCACTATATTGATGACGGCGTAAGGCCATTAGAAAAACAAGTCTGCAGGAAAGTAATATATGAACTTAATGAATATGGAGAACTTTCAGTAAACAGTCCTGATTAAATTTAGCTCTCCATATTTACAGATTTTTACCAGTAGAACGTTCACTAATTGACTAAACGTTAATCCTCAAAAAACTTTGAACCTTCCATGCAGGCAATATCATATTCTATTTTTATTTTTCCACCTGTATAAAGTTCTTTAAAGGATTTCATGATACGTTCCGCAACCATATCACCGTTTGCTTCATTTGCATCCATAAGAATAACTATAATCTGCTTACTTGAATATCTTGTAGATACGTCAGACCTGCGCAGAGACAGAAAAATGGCTTTTTCAAGCGTTTCCAATACATGCTCAGTTTCCGTAACATCAAGATTTTGAACACCGTTTTCTTTTATGGTAAACAGTAATGTCTGAACATCTCTTTTGCTTCGTTCTACAAATCTGCGGATAAAATTGTACACATGATTAAAGCTTTCAAAGTCAAGAGCATACACACCTTTGCTTCCACCGTCTGAACGGTTCATTAATTCACAAAGGTAATTTATATCAACATTTTTTCTTCCCCGCTTTTCTTCCGTCTGCATCTTATCGCTGAAAAAGTGAAAAGAATTTTTACCATTCTGCTTCACATAATAAAGTGCTTTATCTGCGGAATTGTATAATTTATTAAACTCTGTCCCATCCTCCGGAGATTGTGCAATACCAATGGAAACTGAAGAGTTTGTTTCAAAATTACACTGTTTAATCTTATTGCATAAATCAGAAATAA
>CAMENQ010000096.1 GCA_945928585.1 uncultured Roseburia sp.
ACTCCATAGCCTAAAGCAAACGCTGCAACTAATGATATTATACCTATAAGCAGCATCATAATGTAAGTTATAACTACTGCCGATACTACCGAACCTACCCTTAAACCAATCTGCATCACACTATTCTGCTTTTTTACAAGCTGTTCAACATATGAATCTCCCATTTTGCCCTTGTTCTCCTTATATTATCTGTATTTTGTCTGATGCCTGTAGACTTCCTCTTTATATTTATACATTTTACGGTCAGCCTCCATAATGCACCTTTGCATATTCATATTTTCATCCCCGCGATATTTTATTATACCATATGAAATACCAATCGCATAGTCAAATTTATCAGTAAATCCTTCTAACTGCCTATTTATCTCTTCGCAAAGCTTTTCAGCTTCCTCCGGCTCCCTGTCGAAGCTAAGCATACAAAACTCATCACCGCCCAGCCTGTAACAGGTGGTGTCATTATTTTGAAGTTTCCCTATATACTCTCCAATAATGAGTAATGCCTTATCTCCCATATAATGCCCATTTTCATCATTTATCTTTTTCAGGCCGTTCATATCCATATATACGATAGTTACAGGCTTTTTTTTCTTTTCAATAGCCTCTGCATCCTGGTCAAAGCCCCGTCTGTTTCTAAAGCCTGTAAGATTATCGGTATAAGCCATTTTCTCATATGCTTCTTTCTTTATGTTTTCCTTATGTATAATCCATGCCCTTCTTAATGCAACAAGTCCTGATGCCATCATAAGTGCAAACAGCTCAAGCCTTGTAAAAAAGCCATTTCCAAATTTATCCCAGACATAAAAATCAATTAAATCAAATACTGCACACATGGCTATTGTCATATATAATATTACGCTTAAAAGCCTTGACATTCCATGGTCTTTTTTCACATACCTCATATATGATGCCGCAAACATAAAAGCATTCACAAGTATCATAATATGTATAAGCATAAGAGTTTCAAAGAAATCAGCAATATTTAAAAGCTGTAAAAGAAGCGCTATTGCCGGAATTATACAATCTGCCAGCATGGCATATCTGTATAACTTCATATTTTTTATAAATCCCATTACTTTCATTGATAAAAGCATTGCCGGAACTATCATTGAAAAGGTAATAAAATTTATGGTCTGCATAAGATACTGATTTACGTAAAACAGCTGCCATATCCTTGCCTCCGTAAAACTCCATATTGCAATAATTATAAATGCCATACCAATATTTATAAAATTTGATACTGGCAAATCCCTAAAGAAAAACGAAGGAACAAAAACTATAAACACTCCAATGAGTAAAGGTATGAGTATAATAATCAGCATTCCCATGCCTTTCCACAAAATATAACCGCAAAGCTGTGATTTCGTACCTGCAAGTATATTTCTTACCATACCTGAGTACTTTTCATATGGACAGTTTACCGTTACCGTCAATTTATCACCTGCATGCGCTCCCTTTAATGATATAAGCTGCCAGCCGCTTCCCGGAGTTTTTCCAAATGGTATTTCTGATTTTTCGCCAAAGCTGTATATAAGTTCTCCATTTAAATAAGCTCTTACAAAGGTATGGTCTGTCCTGAATAAAATGCAGTCATCATTACCCTTATCTTCAGTTATAAGCTTCTCTATGACAAAATCCTGTCCTGCTTCTATATCATAATTATTTGGAATATTCAGTTCATTTCCATTTTTATCTGTCCAGCCGTCTGAGTAGTCGATAACCTCATCATAGCCTGTAAACATATTTTTTGAAAAGAAGCCTGATGTCATAATTCCAACTGCAATTATTACTATGATACCTGCCAAAAGCACTCCGTAAAAGCTTTTCATCTCTATAGAAATTCTTTTCATATAATAAAATATCCCTGCCTTATTTGTACTGTTTTCTGCTTTTTCCATTTCAGGAAATTCCTCAGTTGCAATATAAATATAATTACTATGGTGCAGCCTGATGCTGCACTATGTTGTAGTATACGAGCTTCGCTCTCCCAAGCCCGCTTGCGCTCATTATATCGTAAGCATAGCTTACGATCGACATTCGCCGCTCGCCTCGTGAGAGCTTCGCTCTCCCAAGCTCGCTTGCGCTCATTATATCACAATTTTTTCTTTTAGTGTATATTTTTCTTTTAAGGTGTAAAAAATATAAAATATATTGAACAGGTGTACAGGAAAGGAGGATTTAAGACTTTTGTCTTGATATTATATGAGTAAATATACAAGGAAAAATAAAAAAATAGATTTAAGAAATTTAACCCCCGAAGAACAGTTAAAATATGAAGTAGCTGAGGAACTTGGCCTTCTTCCGGAGGTGTTAAAAAACGGCTGGAAATCTTTATCTGCCAAGGAAACAGGCAAAATTGGCGGTTTGGTGCGCAAGAAAAAGAATGAACTATCCATGGAAGCAAAAAGTGCCGCTAAATAGCGACACTAATTGCTTCCAAAGCCTGCCACAGATGCTGCAAGTGTAGACATTGGCATAGTCTGAAGCCATACTGTACCCGGACCATGAACTACAGTGTTAAAGAAGCCCTCTCCGCCAAGGAGCTTATTCTTAATTCCCTGTACCTGTCTTATTTCTATCTGGCAGCTTGCTGTCATAGCAGCTAAATTTCCTGTATCTACTACTATACACTGTCCTGCTGCAAGAGTATACTCCTTTACAGCACCGTCAATCTCTATAAAAGCTGTACCGTTTCCTGAAAGTTTCTGCATAATAAAGCCCTCTCCGCCGAAAAAGCCTGCTGATACTTTCTTCTGGAAAAATATCGAAAGTGAAACGCCCATCTCCGATGCAAGAAATGCTGACTTCTGTGCAATTATTTCATTTCCCGGTGAAATCTGAAATGGCATAATCTGTCCCGGAAAACTTGAACCAAAAGCTACAAGACCATTGCCGTTAGTTGGTCTGTAAATATTCTGAAACATAGACTCACCGGAAAAAGCCTTACTGAACATCTTACCAACTCCACCGCCTGATGTTTCCATATCCATATTAGGTGACATCCAGACCATAGATCCCTTCTCTGTTATCATTCCCTCACCCTGCGCCAGAGTACACTCAACCACAGGGAACGGAGTTCCAATTATTTCGTACTGCATATTTTCTTCCTCCCTAATATTATAATTTAAAATTAAATATTTACCATTAGTTTACCATATACAAAAAAAATATCAACCTACTTTTGGTAGGAAAAATATACTGTTAAATAAAAAGGTAATTTTCAGTTCATCCCAAAATTTAATTTAGCAAATATGTAAGCAGGAAACCTTTAGAATTTTTTTGTAACGTTATGGCATTTATGGTGTAATACTATATGTAACCTGGCATTGATAAATATCATTTAATGACAAATAATCCCGTGGAAGCAGGTGTTTTTCTTAAACCTGCTTTTCCACGGGATATTCTTATTAAGTGTCTCTAATTTAGTCGTGTGGTTTCCTCTTTGCAGATTGAGCCCGGCAGAGCTCAAAAAGTGTCATACACTATAATTTATTACATCATGCCCATTCCAGGATTTGCCGGTGCTGCCGGTACATCCTCCTTAATAGTAGCAACAACAGACTCTGTAGTAAGAAGTGTGCTTGCTACACTTGTTGCATTCTGTAATGCGCTTCTTGTAACCTTGGCAGGGTCAAGAATGCCTGCTTCAACCATAGATACATATTCTTCCTTATAAGCATCAAAGCCTGTTCCAATCTCTGCTTCTCTTACTTTATTTACAATAACTGAGCCTTCAAGACCTGCATTCTCTGCTATGGCAAACAATGGAGCTTCAAGTGCCTTAAGAACTACCTTTGCACCTGTCTTCTCGTCTCCCTCAAGTTCTGCTACAAGCTTTGCTACCTCCTTTGAAGCATGGATGTAAGCAGAACCTCCACCTGCGATAATACCTTCCTCTACTGCTGCTCTTGTTGCATTTAAAGCGTCTTCCATACGGAGCTTGTTTTCCTTCATTTCTGTTTCTGTAGCTGCACCTACTCTGATTACTGCTACACCGCCTGCAAGTTTTGCAAGTCTTTCCTGAAGTTTTTCTCTGTCAAACTCAGATGTAGTAGTTTCAAGCTGGCTTCTTATCTGATTTACTCTTGCAGATATTTCGTCTTTATTGCCACAGCCGTCTACTATTATAGTATTTTCCTTCTGTACCTTTACTGACTTAGCTCTTCCAAGCTGGTCCATAGTTGTATCCTTAAGTTCAAGACCAAGCTCCTCTGAGATAACTGTACCGCCTGTAAGAACAGCTATATCTTTTAACATTTCTTTTCTTCTGTCACCATAGCCCGGAGCCTTTACTGCTACTACCTGGAATGTACCACGAAGTTTATTTACTATAAGTGTTGTAAGTGCTTCTCCTTCTACATCCTCAGCTATAATTAAGAGTCTTGAGCCTGACTGGACTATCTGCTCAAGTACAGGTAATATCTCCTGAATATTTGAAATCTTCTTATCTGTAATTAAGATGTAAGGATCATCAAGAACAGCTTCCATCTTATCCATATCTGTAGCCATATATGCTGAGATATAGCCTCTGTCAAACTGCATACCTTCTACTAAGTCAAGCTCTGTAAGCATAGTCTTTGACTCCTCGATAGTAATAACACCGTCATTTGAAACCTTCTCCATAGCATCTGCTACCATATTTCCTACTTCGTCATCACCTGCTGAAATAGCTGCTACTCTGGCAATCTGCTCCTTGCCGTTTACCTTGCTGCTCATTTTCTTGATTGCTTCAACTGCTGTGTCTGTAGCCTTCTTCATACCTTTTCTTAATACGATAGGATTTGCACCTGCCGCAAGGTTCTTCATACCTTCATTTATCATAGCCTGTGCAAGAACTGTAGCTGTAGTTGTACCATCACCTGCTACATCATTTGTCTTTGTAGCTACTTCCTTTACAAGCTGTGCTCCCATATTTTCAAAAGCGTCTTCCAGCTCGATTTCCTTTGCTATGGATACACCGTCATTTGTAATAAGTGGTGTACCGAATGACTTATCCAATACTACATTTCTTCCTTTTGGTCCAAGTGTAACCTTTACTGTATTTGCTAATTTATTAACGCCTTCCTCTAAAGCCTTTCTTGCTTCTGCGCCATATTTAATTTCCTTTGCCATAATTGATATCCTCCTTAAAACTGTAATCTATAAATAATATGCCGGTTAATAAAAATCGAATAAGCTACTGTACTATAGCAAGTACATCCTCTTCCTTTACGATGATGTATTCCTCTTCGTCAACCTTAACTGTGTTTCCTGCATATTTTGAGTAGATAACTGTATCTCCTTCTTTTATCAAATCACTTTCGATTCCCTTGCCTACCGCTACTACTACAGCTTCCTGTGGCTTTTCCTTTGCCTGTCCCGGTAATACGATACCAGACTTTGTAGTTTCCTCTGCAACTACCTGCTTGATTACTAATCTGTCACCTAATGGTACTAATTTCATAATAAATGACCTCCTTAAATAAAATACTGATTCCTTTATTCCCTTTTCGGTTTATTAGCACTCATTTAACTTGAGTGCTAACCCTATGATGTATTTTAATTCCATATAGCATATATTTCAATAGTACTAAAGTACTATTTTTGCCATTTTATATTTTTTTTATTTTTGGTTTTTATTTTTTCCTATACCGCCGTCTCTTCCATAAAAGAACAGATACTGCTGTGCATATCCTCCATATTCCCCAAATCGTTCTTTTGCAAATTCCATTATTTTTTCCTTTGATGTATCCTTATTTTCAAAATATACTGACTCCATGGTACGTTTTATCCATACATCTACCGGAAAAGCATTTCTATAGGAAAGTCCAAACAACAGAACACAATTTGCCACCTTTTCGCCTACACCTTTTATCTGTACCAGTTTTTCCTTTGCCTCATCATATGAAAGTCCCTCCAGTGCTTCCTTTTTGAGAGTTGAATTAAGCATATCTGAAGCACATTTTAAATATGGTGCCCTGAAGCCTGTTTTAAGCTCCCTGTAATTTTCCTCCGTTATTTTGCCAAGTGTCTCTATATCAGGAAAGCTGTAATATGTTTTTCCTCCCACCTGACCTAAAGGATTGCCATATGTATCTGATAATGAAAAAACTATTTTTTTAATATGAGGTATCTGCTTATTCTGTGAAATAATAAAGGAAATAAGTGTTTCATAAAACTCCTGATTTAATATTCTCACTCCATATTTTTCCGTTATTGCTTCCTTAAGCTTTTCATCCTTTTCAAGCAATGTCTTTTTTATTTTTCCATAGTCTCTCTCAAGGTCAAAATACGGAATCCATATCTTTTCTGCTTCCTCTTTGTTCTTTCCATATAATATAAGCGTTTCATTCTCCTGCTTAATATGAAGCAGCTTTCCATAGGCTATTACAACATATTCCATCTCACCTGTTTTTTCAAAATGAAAGCATTGACCACACTCTAATGTCTGTTCAATGTTAAAGTCTATGACCTTGTCTATATAAATATTACCGTTTTCTTCTCTAATGTTCACTTACCGTCTCCTATAATTTAAAGCTTTACCTTAACATAATCTGCTATACTAAGTGTATCAGGCTCTACGCTGCAGTCTGCTGCCACTATATTTACTCCTGATTTTTCCGCCTTTCTTAAGGCTTCGCCAAACTCCTTATGAGTAACATCATTTGGCTCAAAATACTTTACTCCCTTCATCTGCACCACAAACATTATATATGCTTCGTATCCTTCCTTTACAGCTTTCATAAGCTCATATATATGCTTAACTCCTCTTTCCGTAGGTGCATCGGGAAAACGTACCACTCCGTTATCCTCCAGGGTGACTCCCTTAACCTCCATGAGACAATTTTTATCTCCACGCTTAAAAAAAGCATCTATTCTTGAATTTCCATACTTATACTCCATCTTTACGTCTGTTATGTCCGGTTTGAATTTCCCACCTGTAAGCCACTCATATACCACCTTATTGGGTGCCTGGGAATCCATATTTATAAGATATTTGTTTTTCTCTACTGCAATAAGAGAATATCGCGTCTTTCTATTTGTATCTGTTCCATGGTCTTCCACATACACTATGCTTTCATCCGGTATAAGAAGTTCCCTGCATCTGCCGGTATTTTTTACATGGCATACCTGCTTTTCACCGTTAATTTCAACATAGGCTATAAACCTGTTAGGTCTTTCCAAAAATTTTCCCTGTATTATATTATTGTATTTCATAGAGTTCCTCTTTTCTTTATACTTTTTTATTTCAATACTGAAATCCACTTAATACACATACTTAAAAATGAAAACACATCCATAATCTTTCATCTTCACTTCATATCAAAATGTGGTATGTTTTTATTTGCAAAGTAACATATAAAGCCTGTAAACAATCCTGTTACAACTCCACTAATCATTAAAAACGGAACATACACAAATATTCCGCTCATTCCCAGTACAAAATATGCTGCCATTATCTGTCCCAAATTATGTGCCATTGCCCCCATTACGCTTGTCAGAAAAATAAATTTTCTGTAAAGGAGCTTATTAAACACTGCCATAACCCCGAGACTTAAAATACCTCCACACATACTGTAAAGAAATGATACCATCTGGCCTGCAAAAACTGATGCAAGTATAATACGTATAACCAGCACCATAACTGCATCCTTTACGGTATATCTTAATAAGATAAAAAGTGTAACTATATTTGCCAGTCCAAGCTTAATCCCCGGTATCGGAGCAAGTCCCGGAAGTGCTGATTCTATCATAAATATTGTCAGGGATATGGTTGTTAAAAGCCCCAACACCACAATTTTTTTTGTCTTCATAATAATCCTCATTCCAAAAATCAGTATGCTACTCCGTCAAGTTCATCCGGTTTTTCATCAATTATCTTTATCACAAGATGATTTGGCAGACAGGTAACAGGCATAAGTGAATTATCAATAAAGCCCATATTCATACATAATTCGTCAGGGCAGCTTGCCTCCACTACTCCTATGCTTCCCTGCCTTACCTCTATAATGTTTTTTCCTGTTATAACACGTCCTGTCATAGTTTAACC
>CAMENQ010000097.1 GCA_945928585.1 uncultured Roseburia sp.
TTTTTATATTGCATCAGCTGCTACCAGCACCGAAGAAATAGGTAATCCTCCTCACCGCGGTACAAAAGCCATTCTGAACCGTCTTGGCATTTCTTATGACGGAAAATATGCTGTTCAGATAACTCCGGCAGATTATGATAAATATGACTATATCATAGGAATGGACAGTGCCAATATAAAAAATATGTACCGTACCTTCGGTAATGATAAAGCACATAAAATATATAAACTTTTAGAGTTTGCTGGACTTTCAAGAGACGTAGATGATCCCTGGTACACCGGAAGATTTGAAACCACATACAACGATATACTTATGGGTTGTGAAGGATTTCTTAGCTTTTTAGATGAAAGGAATTAACTTTCCTCCTTAAGACTTTCTATCCAGCTTTTAAGTTCTTCCTCACTTACACCTTTTGAAAACCTTCTTCCTTCCTTTAAAACCGCTCCTTTGCAGGAATCAGCCAGTTCTGCGTTGGTTGTTCCCATTCCGCTGCTGCCCGATGTAGCAAATGGAATTATCTTTTTTCCTGTCAGATTATACTGCTCAAGGAATGTGTTAATGATAGTAGGTGCAACATACCACCAAATCGGAAAGCCTAAATAAATGGTGTCATATTCATCCATATTTTCTACTTTATTTGCAATAGCAGGGCGCATAGTCTTATTATTCATTTCTATACTGCTTCTGCTTTCTTTATTAAGCCAGTCCAGATCTTCTGGCGTATATGGCTCCTGGGGCTTAATCTCATACAAATCAGCATCTGCAACTGCTGCCAGACGTTTTGCAACTTTTTCCGTAACTTTTGTTGCACTAAAATATGCTACTAATGTTTTACTCATTTATATTACCTCATCTTTCTTCTAATCTGTTTTTATCCTGCAAAAATAGCAAGGATTAACAATCCTTGCTATTTATGTCACATCTTCCGTAATGCCTGCTTTCTGCAACTTGTTCCTGTTGGTTTTCATCTATTTCAACCTTTATTCTGCTGACACCTGACGTAGTTTTCTCATCAAGCATTTTAATTATATCGTCTATTTTTTGTTCATCTGTCATTTTACACACCTCCGAATTTATAAAAAAGTCTCGCTCGGCAGCGAGACTTATAAATTCGCATTCGCGAATTTTTAGTTTCTTAATATCACGCTGTTGCTTTAGTAATTTCCTATTAATTCCCCCAAAAAACAATCGGGGTGACGCGATTCGAACGCGCGACCTCTTAGTCCCGAACCAAGCGCTCTACCAAGCTGAGCCACACCCCGAGTAAAAATACTACCCTTCTATTTTAAACTATTTTTCAATTAAGTCAATACCTCTTGTCAAAATCTTCTCAAATTCTTCCACTGGAACCGGTTTCTCAAAAAGAAATCCTTGTGCTATGCAGCAATTGTTTTCTTTAAGAAACTCAATCTGTTCTTTATTTTCTACTCCCAATGCCTGACAGCTGATGCCTATTTCCTTTGCAATAGCCATTATATGCTTTGCAACCGGAGTGTCAAAGAAATGCCTGCTAAGCTTTAAACCTGTCCATGGCATTTTTCTGAGAAGATTAAGTGATGACACTCCCTCTCCGAAACCGTCTGCCACTACGTCAAAGCCTTTTTCCCTTATACTTCTGATAATATGCTCTATATCCCTGTAATCTGCAATGGCTGCTGCCTCAGCAAATTCTATTTCTATATACTCATGAGGTACATTATACTTATCTGCAACCTTAGCTATATTTTCTGCTAAATAAACATCCCCAAACTGAGTTGACGAAAAATTTACAGATATTTTTTTTATTGCTCTGCCCTGATTAATCCATTTTTTTATATTCATGCACACATGTTCAAGCATATAAAAATCAAGTTTACGTACCTCACCATTCTGCTCAAGCAACGGAATAAAGCTTCCCGGCATAAGTATTTCATCTCCATGCTTCCATCTGCATAATGCCTCTGCTCCTGCAACAGTGTTATCGATAAGATTGATTTTTGGCTGGTAGTATACCTGAAACTCTTCATTTTGAAGGCCGTTGGCAAATATTCCTTCTATATGCTTTCTTTCCTCAACCTTCAATCTAAGATCATTATCATAAAAAACGGCCGGAACCTTGGCTACATTCCTTGCTATATTGCAGGCAATACTTATTCTGTCCATAACCTGTACATTAAGCTTACAGCTGTCTTCTATAACATAAAAGCCTGCAGATGCAGATACATACACAACATCTCTTCCGGAATTATATACTATCTTTTGTCCTGCAAGATACTCCTGTACTTTTTGCAGATTCTTTTTATAAAACAGAGTAACATAATTGTCTCCGCCTACCCTGCAGACAATTTCCTCATCTGACAGCAAACTGTTCAGACCATTTATGTAGGCAAGCATAATGTTACTTCCTCTTTCCCTGCCCACCTGATTATTTATCATTGAAAAATGCTTTAGGTTAAAAAAACTTGCAGCATACTGTGACAATGTATTTTTTTCTGCCTGTGTGGTAACATATCTCATAAAATAATTTAAATTATAAATCCCAAACTGCATATCCCTATATGTAAGTCTGTCTGCTATGTTCATTACTCTTATACGTCCCAGATGCATATGCAGAACATTTAAAAATATATTTATTTTCTTCTGCTCTTCTGTTGTCCAGTCCTTGTTTCCTGTAATCTGAAACGCCTTGTAAACAGCAATAGTACCCTGACCTGTAATCTGCCTTAATGATATATTTCTTTCATCAAAGCTTCCTCCATTATAAAACTCCAGTGTATCGCATGAATTTTCCTTCTCTCTTTCAGAGTTTTCGTATAGCGATACCGTCAGTTTTCCTATTTTTAATACCACGCATATATCCCTTACAGCCTCCTTCATATCCGGATGCTTTTCACTTGGAACATCTTTTATCTTCATCTGAAACTTATCCATAGCCTCAGTATATTTTTTTACATTAAAACCCATATCTTACCTCCAAAAACTAATTTACATTTGCAAGTTTCCTTCTATCATATCATAATTAATTGTTTTTACGGTTTTATTTTTTAACGCTATTTTTATTCCACCATAGCTTCCACTGTTCTGCTTATCCTCATATAATATATTGTCTACAGGGAAAATTTCTTCATCTGAAAAATCCTCAAGACTTTCCTTAGTAATAACCTGCGATATGAGAATATATGGTGCATACTTATACTCCGTTTCCCTCTTTGTCCTTCCATAGACAATTATTGAATTTAAGCTGTCAGGATTTGTTCCTGTGGTTTTTATTATATCTATATCATCCCAGCCATCATATATTGTCATAGCCATCTGTTTTTCCTTTCCGGTATAATCATGTCCTTTTAGTATAACAGCCTTGGCATTATCCCGTGAAAGCCTTATTATCTCGGTTTCATTATCCGGAAAACCATATGAGCCTAACGTCAGCTCTACTGTTCTTCCGAACAGTCTCAGCTTATCTGCCCTTATAATACCCTTTGACACAGGAAAATCTGCTAAATTCAGTGCCTGTATCCATGTGCTTTCACGGTTTAGCTCATAGTCAAAAAACTGTCTCCTGTATAAAACGCCTTCCTTGCTTCCATTCCACAGTGTTACGTTTGCTTTTTCTATGTTTCCTGTAGTTAAATCCTTTAAAACATACTGCTGTGATTCAACACATATTTTTTTATTATCTGTTGATTTTTCTCCATATACATTTGGTGATGCTTCCCATGGATACTTTGTATTATAACAAAGCTTTCCATAATTCCAGATACCGTGATTATCTCCTTTTTGCTTTACCACTTTTCCACTTCTAAGTACCGTTTCCCCATTGTCACTGTGATTTGTAAAGCATAATGCAGGTCCATCAAGTACTGTCTCCTTTACTTCTCCCTTATTAAGAATATCCCATGTGCCGTTATTCTCCTTTTCTGTCCAGAACGGATGATTTTCCGGCAGATGAAGACATAAAAATGCCTTTCCCATCCAATAAACCGACTCTGCACAGGAATAGCCCTGTACCAATGGTGTAAACTGACCGTAAAAGCCCATTGAAGGCACACCATTCCACATAAAATCATCTCTTGTAAAAAACTGTAACAGTGAACCTGATGCAATACGCCTTGCAAGCCCGGGATTTGCGGTATATTTTTTAAGTAAAAGGTTTCCGTCAAAAGCACTGGTTGCTGCATTTCTATAAACATTGCTTCTGCCCCACATATTTGTAAAACCATCCCTGTCAAAAAAGTCCGGATATGTTTCCATAAGCTTATTTGAATTTTCCTCAAATCGTTTTGCAAGATATGGCTCATTTTCGTAGCCATACCATACATTCCATATAGGTGCATATACATTAAATGCCCAGCAGGAATAATAATCAAAAGAATGCCCGTCCCTATACCAGCCGTCTCCGGCATAGTAAGCAAGTATTGCCTGTCCGTGCTCTCTCATTATATCCCTGTCTATTGTATATCCCTCTTTATAAAGAAACGCAAGGTCAAGCATATTGAAAAGTCTCCAGTTCTGTGGGACCGTACTTCTGTTGGCATAACTGAATAAAAAATCTGCCACTGTGTCCTTTTCCTTCTTAGTATATGTATCCCAGATTTCCTTTTTACAATTGTCAAGGCTTATAACAAGTGCACATGTTTCTACAGTCTGCTGGTATGCTCTAAATATATCAGCATTTCCTGTAAGGTTCTGAAGGTCATCATAATGTCCCACGCAGCCGTTAAGTGAGTCTGATTTTTCTTCCATAGGGGCACATGCCTTTAATATCTGATTTTTATAATAATCCCTAAGCCTGTAACCGCCTATCTCTATATCCGGCTCTATATGTATAAGTGGAGCTGCTATAAGCATGGTTCTGGCAAGACCTTCAAACATCTGTGCCATCTGCTCCAGCTTCAGCTGATTTCCTGTGGAGTTTTTGTGAGGATATGTAACCTCAGTCTCCTTTCTTGGAACTATAACAGGATCATTAAAATCCATTATATTTTCAAAAACACCTTTAAGCAGGTATTTTCCTGCTTCTATCCAATGTTTTCTTGTCAGTCCCGTATATGGGCTTAAAGTATAATCTAAATTTTCAGGCTGAAACTTCAAAATACTTTCTCCTCCTAACAAAAACCGGTTGTCTGCTTTACAGCTAATGATTTATCTGCATTTTTAGTATTATTTTATCAAAGCAGTCTTTGTTTTGCAATATTTTTAACAAAAACCTTTTAAATGTAATGCTATTGTATAATTTTTTTACATATTACGACTATTTATTTTGGAAATTTTTTCCGATAATATATTTAACAGATTAAATGTTATTTTATTAACATATCTGATTTGGAAACCCATTGAAATAAAGTATCCAGGGAGGGATTAACGCAGTAAACGGATTTGAAACTTTCAAGGTAACTCCAATTCATGCAATTCAAACAGTTCCTGTCATTCAGAAAATGAAGCGTGATGGAAACAATACACCCCATCACCAGGAAACTGAAAACACAAAAGCTTCCACTTTTTCAGGTGAGCTTAAAAAGGCTATAGAGAAGACTACACCTCATGACTGTTATACTGTTACATATAATTCATGCATGAAACTGCAGCCCTTCTTCTATACCGAGCAGAGAGAGTATTCAAAAAATCTTTAATACTCAGTTTTTATATAGGAACTTAAAAGTGTTTCCTATACAAATAAACAGCCAGGCGTTTTACTTATCAGTAAAACACCTGGCTGTTTATTTATTGTCTTCTGCCTAAAACTTCATTAATTTTAGTTATATTGTCTTTTGTATAATTTGATGTCATACGCTGCGTATTACTTTCTTACAAATTTCTTTCCTGTAAGAAGCTCATATGCTTCTTTATACTTATCTATAGTCTTGTCAATAACATCCTGAGGAAGCAATAAGTCATTGTCAGGATTTGCTTTTAACCAGTCTCTTACAAACTGTTTATCAAATGAAGGCTGACCCTTACCAGGCTCATAGCCTTCAAGTGGCCAGAATCTTGAGCTGTCAGGTGTAAGCATCTCATCACCTATTACGATTTCACCATTTTCATCAAGACCAAACTCAAACTTTGTATCTGCTATTATAATACCCTTGCCAAGTGCATACTCTGCACATTTCTTATAGAGTGTAATTGTATACTCCTTAAGCTTTGAAGCATACTCTTCTCCCTTTCCCGGATATTTCTTTTCGAGAACTTCTATACTCTGCTCATATGATATATTTTCATCATGGTCGCCTATCTCAGCCTTTGTACTTGGTGTATAAATCGGCTCTGGCAGCTTATCTGACTCCACAAGTCCCTCCGGAAGCTTAATACCGCATACCGTACCGTTTTCCTTATAGCTTGCCCAGCCGCTACCTGTAATATAACCTCTTACAATACACTCAATAGGTAACATTTCAAGTTTCTTAACCTTCATGCTGTTGCCTGTATATTCATCCTTATGAAAAAATTCAGGCATATCATTTATGTCTACGGAAAGCATATGGTTTGGTACTATATCCTTTGTAAAATCAAACCAGAACTTTGACATCTGAGTAAGAACTGCACCCTTGTCTGTAATCTTATTTTTTAAGATATTGTCAAATGCTGATATACGGTCTGTTGCAACCATAATAATGCTGTCACCGTTATCGTATACTTCTCTTACCTTGCCTTCATAAAGTAACTTTAAATCTGCCATTTTCTTATCTTCCTTTTCTTATGATATTATAGTTTAAGGGGCATAAGCCCCTTGAACCATAAACCAAGTATATAACAGTTTTTTTTATAAATCAATAAAAATGTCAATTATTTAAACACGCTTAAATCTGTTTACCTCACTGTTAAGCTGTTCTGATATTTCCTGATTAACATTTGTTTCCTCTTTAATCTGCTCCATTGCCTGTACAAGATTCATGGCATTTTCAGCAACATTTGTAACATCTCTTGCACTTTCATCTACGGCAGTGGCAATGTCGTTTATGCCCACATTCATCTTTTCCATGGTTTCATTGATGTCACCGGCATTCTTTGCTACCTCACCTAAGATGTCATTCATACTGTCAGCATCCTTTTCATACTGTCCTACAATCTTTACAAATCCATCATAGTCCTTCATAATCTTGTCATCAATAAATTTAAGAATATCCTCGGCATTCTTTGACAGTTTGTCAACAGCGCTTGTAACTATGGAACTGATATTCTGGATATTTCCCGCTGTTTCGGCACTGCTGTCAGCAAGAACTCTTATTTCATCTGCAACTACGGCAAAGCCTTTTCCTGCCTCTCCTGCCCTTGCTGCTTCTATAGATGCATTAAGTGACAACAGATTGGTCTGGCTTGTAATATTTAATATTTCTCCTGTAAGCTCATTTATCTGCTCCACGCTGCGGCTCTCTTTTAACGCTTCATTAAGGTCAGCCCTTATCTGCTTTATTATATCAGCAGTAGCTTCTTTTCCCTTTACGGTATCACTATACATAACAGCCGCATGTTCTTTGATTCCATTTATAATTTCCGCACCGTCCTGTACTCTGTCGTTCATACTGTTTATCTGCTTAAGAATATTATCACTTCCGTTGGCTATCTGTCCCAGTGTTGCTGATATTTCCTCCATGCTGGCACTCATTTCTTCCATAGCTTCTGAAACATTATTTACATTATCGTTTGACAGGCCTACTTCTCTTGTAATATTATTCATAGACTCGGTCATACGCTCTGATTCCGACTTAAGCTTACCTACTATAACCTGAAGCTGTCCCACAAAGCTGTTTATACCTGCAGACATCTGACCTATCTCATCCTTTGTGGTAACAGGGATACGTGCCGTAAGGTCTCCTTCATTTTTTTCAATGCTGTTTACTATATCCTGCAGCATCTTTCCTGATCTCTTGGCAGGCTTGCTTAATGACTTTGTAATAATCAGATATACTATAAAAAGTATTAGTACAAAAACTACCAGAAGTATAACATCATATATGTATGTTCCGCTTATTCTTGTTGTACTGTGGCTTGAAATTTTTTCTATCTTCTTTTCTACTATTTCCTCATAAGCCTCCTCTGCTTC
>CAMENQ010000098.1 GCA_945928585.1 uncultured Roseburia sp.
CCAGAAAACAATAGGATTATAATCTATGGTTTCTCCGAATATATGGCTGCTTAATTCCTCATCACTAAGCCTTTCATTCCCCTCGTAGGTCACCTTTTCTATTTTTCGTGTGGCTAGAAAAGCAAAAACTGACAATAATATTATTAGAATAATAAGTATTATATATTTCTTTTTACTTTTCGTTTCTTTCTCCGTCTTCACTGATTTCTTCCTCTCTTATGTCTGCTCCAAGACCTTTTAAATCCCTCACTATATTTTCATATCCCCTGTCTATATAGCCGTCATCAAGTATAACCGTTTCTCCCTCTGCCTTAAGACCTGCTATAACAAGTGCTGCTCCTCCTCTTAAATCCATTGCTTTTACCTGGCAACCCTTTAATTTTTCTCTTCCATATATAATAAGTGTATCCTTACCCTTTATGTTTATGTCTGCACCCAGCTTTTTAAGCTCATCTGCATATGCAAATCTGTTTTCAAATATTTTCTCCTTTACCCTGCTTACGCCATTTCCATATGCCATTACAGCCACCATAACAGGCTGTACATCTGTCGGAAGCATAGGATATGGTGATGTTTCCATATATGATATATTTTTAATGTTTCCTTTGCTTTTACACACAAGTCCCTTTTCGCCGGATAGCTGTTTAATGCTCATTCCCATTTGGCGAAAGTTCTTTATAACCTCCTCCATATATGACGGATTTACTCCTAAAAGCTTTATTTTTCCACTACAGACTGCTACAGCCGAAATATATGTGGCTGCTACGATTCTGTCACCACACACTGTATATTCCGTACCATGAAGCCTTTCTACGCCTTCTATGGTGATAATTTCGCTTCCTGCTCCTCTTATTTTTGCACCCATGCTGTTTAAAAAGGCTGCCAACTCTGATATTTCAGGCTCTCTGGCAGGATTTCGTATGACTGTTTTTCCGTTTGCACATACTGCTGCAAGCATAATATTTTCCGTAGCTCCTACACTTGGAAATGAAAGATTAATCTTTCCTCCCTTAAGCTCATCTGTGTATGCAATTATATCCCCGTATTTTTCAAATATCTCCACTCCAAGTTTTGATATTCCTTTTATATGCAGGTCATAAGGACGTTCGCCTATTTTACAGCCTCCGGGCTTTGTTATTACTATACGCTTTAATCTTCCAAGCATGGCTCCCAAAAAAAGAATACTTGATCTTGTATTTTTTGTGTACTCAGATGATATCCTTGTATCCTCAACTTTTTTCGGATATACCTCCACCATTCCGTTCATAAAAAACACCTTACAGCCAAGCATTTTTAAAAGCTTAATAGTCTGTCTTACGTCCTCAATGTCCGGACAATTATTTATTCTGATTTTATCTTCAGTAAGTATCGATGCTGCAAGTATTGGAAGAACAGCATTTTTTCCTCCCTGTATCTTAATACTTCCTTTTAATCCTGTAGTCTTACTAATCAGGATTTTTTTCATATAACCGACACTCCTAAATTATTTTTATGTTAACTATTCAGTTCTTTCGTATTTGGACACTGACAATACCATTCCCATTTCCACCATAAGAAATAGCATTGATGTTCCTCCATAGCTTATAAATGGAAGCGTAATACCTGTATTTGGTATGGTGTTAGTAACTACTGCTATATTTAATAAAACCTGAATGGCAATATGGCCAAGTACGCCTACAACAATCATTGAACCAACCAAATCCCTTGCATTGTTTGCTATTATCATAAATCTCCATATCATAAATGCAAACAGAAGTATTATGGCTATTCCGCCAAAAAGTCCCAGTTCCTCACATATAATGGAGAAAATCATATCATTCTGGGCTTCCGGTACATACCCCAGCTTCTGTACACTCTGACCAAGTCCCTTTCCCACAAGTCCTCCTGAGCCTATGGCGTAAAGTGACTGTATTGTCTGAAATCCTGTTCCGCTTGAATATGCCTCAGGATTCTGCCATGCCTGTATTCTCTCCATTCTGAAGCCTGAACCAAATGCCAGTACAAGTGCAAGAAGAACTACCGCCGTCACAGCTATAATAACAAACGGCTTATATTTCGGGCTTGCCACAAAAAGCATAACTACCGCTATTCCTGCAACGATTATGGCAGAGCTCATATTTTTTGTAAGAAGAAGAATTAATCCTACCTGTGGCACTGCCAATAAAAACAGCTTTATAATGACAGAAAATCTGTCCAGCTTCTTTCTCATATTTGTAATGTTTATAGCCAGTATCATTATTATGCCTAACTTTGCAAGTTCTGCCGGCTGAAAGCTTATGGGACCTATGCCTATCCATCTTGTAGCTCCGTTTGCCGTTATACCAATAGGTGACTTTACAAGCACAAGGCATACTAAAGATGCTATGTAAACAAGAGCCGCAAGCTTTATATATTTGTGATAATCCAGCTTTGCCGCCGCAGCCATCACTATAAGTCCAAGTATTGTAGCTAAAATCTGATTTTTTAAATAATATGCTGAGTCACCGAATTTTATTAATGCATTATAGGAACTGGTGCTGTAAAGCATAACCAGACCAAAGCACAGAAGGAAAATAATGATAAACAAAAGACTATAATCCATGCTTACCTTTTTACCTGCAATTCTTCTCTCGCGCTGACGCTTACCTTTCATCTGACAAAAACGCTCCTTTCACTTATCCCTTAAGAGCTCTCACATAGTCTTTAAATAATTTTCCTCTCTCCTCATAGCTTTTAAACATATCCCAGCTTGCACATGCCGGAGACAAAAGAACAGTTTCCCCTTCCTTGGCATTTTCTGCTGCCGTTTCCACGGCTTCCTTAAGACTTTCAGTCATAATGATATTTGTAAAGCCATGCTTTCTTGCCGTTTCTGCTATTTTGTCCTTTGTTTTTCCAAGAAGGACAAGACATTTTATTTTATCTCCAAACGCCTCTACCCAGTCATCATACTCTGAGCCTTTATCGTAGCCTCCTGCTATTAGGACTGTCTTTCTGTCCATAGCTTCAAGTGCCTTCTTTGATGCATCTGTGTTTGTTCCCTTTGAATCATTATAATAAATAACACCGTTTATTGTATCAACATATTCTATCCTGTGTTCTATGGCATCAAAGTTCTTAATTACATCCAGATATACGTCAGAAGGTACTCCTGCTGCCTCTGACATGGCTATGGCTGCCATAACATTTTCTGCATTATGGATACCTACAAGCTTCATCTGCGATGTATTCATAAGGAATACTTCTTTTCCATTTTCTGCCAGATATATGTCTCCCTTTTCATCGCAATATACGCCATCAGAAAGCTTATGCCTGCTGCTGAAAAATACCGGTCTGCACTTTAAGCTTTTGGCATATTCCTTAAGTCTTTCATCTTCATAATTTAATACACATACCTGCTCCTCTGTCTGATTTTTACATATGCTCATTTTAACATCACTGTAGCACTCCATGGTATGATGTCTGTTCAAGTGGTCTGGCGTAATATTTAATACTGCCGAAACATCAGGATGAAATTCATCAATAGTCTCAAGCTGAAAACTGCTTATTTCTGCTACTGTTATAGACTCATCATCTGTCTTATCTGCCATAAGTGTATACGGTGTTCCTATGTTTCCCACTACAAATGCTTTTCCACAGTATTTTTCCATAATAGCTCCCGTAAGTGCAGTTGTGGTAGTTTTACCGTTTGTGCCTGTTATTCCAATAAGCTTTCCCCTTCCGCATCTGTATGCAAGTTCTATCTCTCCCCATATAGTTTTTCCAAGTTCCTTTAAAAGCTTTGCAAACGGCACCTCCAATGATATGCCGGGACTTATTACGCATATATCTGTAGCTTCTGCCGCTTCTTTTGAAAGTTCGCCTAATATTATCTCTATTTCTTCAGGTTTTTTTACTCCTGTATTTTTCATTTTTTCTATAAGCTCTGACTTTTCAAGCTTATCATTTCCATCATAAAGCACAACATATGCTCCTGCGTCCCTTAAAAGCTTAACAGCTCCTATTCCGCTTATGCCGGCTCCTGCCACCAAATATTTCTTTTCCTGTAAATCCATACTAATCCCTATGTCCTTTCTATATAGCATATAGTGCAATAAGGCACAATATGGTCGTCACCACAGAAAATACTGCCACTATTCTTGTCTCCGACCATCCACACAATTCAAAATGATGATGTATGGGTGCCATTTTAAATATTCTCTTTCCTCCTGACAGCTTAAAATATACCACCTGAATTATAACTGATAAAACTTCTGCAAAATAAATAAAACCAACGATAAGTATAAACAGAGGCATTTTCAGCATAATGGCAAGAGATGCCACAAATCCTCCCAGTGCAAGTGACCCTGTGTCTCCCATAAAAACCTTTGCAGGATAAACATTAAACAAAAGGAATCCCAGAAGACTTCCTACTACTGCACAGGATATAAGCTCCATTCCGCTTCCGGATGTCATAGCCATAATTGTAAAAAAAACAGCAATAATTACAGTCACTCCACTGGCAAGCCCATCAAGTCCGTCAGTAAAATTCGCTCCATTTACCGTTCCTATAATAACAAGCATAGTAAACGGTATAAAAGCGTCTCCAAGCTCCAATAACTTTCCGTCACCAAATGGTATATAAACGCCTGTTCCAATATCCGTATAGTGAACTAAATAGTATGAGAATACAGCCGCCACCATAATCTGTAAAAGCAGCTTCTGCCAGCTTTTAAGTCCAAGATTACGTTTCATTACCACTTTAATATAATCATCAAAAAAACCAATCATTCCAAAGCCTAAAATAACAAACAATATGGGGACTATCCCTTTATGAAGTTTTATAAAGGGTATACATGTAATCACTATGGATGCCAGTATAATTAAGCCTCCCATGGTAGGTGTGCCGGTTTTCTTTATATGTCTTTTCGGTCCTTCCTTTCTTACATACTGACCAAATTTAAGTCTCTGTAAAAACGGAATAACTATCGGACACAGAAAAACACTTATGGCAAATGAAATAACTATGCTTAAAATAACCTCTTTACTCATTACTATTTACTCCCATAGTATAATATTTTTTTTACTATTTATCAATTACTTAATGAAAATTTACTCTTTTAATGTTTAATTTCCCGTTTCATCCGTACCTGTATCTTCCACTCCCTTTATACCAAGATAAGGCAGTATATTTTCATACAGCCCTGCTATAACCGGAGCTGCTACTGTACCTCCATAATATATTCCTACAGGCTCATCAATTATACATATTGCTATAATGTCAGGATCTTCTGCCGGAGCAAATCCTATATATGAGGATATATATTTTCCACTTCCTCTTGGAAGTTTTTCTGATGTAGCTGTCTTTCCGCCTATATTGTAGCCTTCCACCTGACCGTTTTTTCCTCCGCCTTCAGCCACTACCATATTAAGTATATATTTCATTTTTTCCGAGGTATCCTTTGATATAACCCCCTCCACCACAGGATAAGTAAATTCTTCCGTCAGATTACCCTCATCATCTGCCAGACCGACTGCAAAATGGGGTGTCACAAGATTGCCTCCGTTTATAACTCCGCTCACTGCCCTTAGAAGCTGCATTGGCGTTATCTGAAATGACTGTCCGAAGGACATTGTGGCAAGTTCTACCTGACCTACATTTTCAAGCTTATGAATAATGGTTCCTGCTTCTCCCGGAAGGTCTACTCCCGTTTTCTCCATAAGTCCAAGGTTTTTCATATTTTCAAAGTATCTCTCCGATCCTACTCTGAGTCCTACCTCCATAAACACAGGGTTACACGAATTCATTGTTGCCTGCACGAAGGTCTCTGTTCCGTGGCCTGCTATTTTATGACATTTTATTCTTCTATCCTCTACTATTTTGTATCCGGGGCAATTAAAGGTACTGTCTAAAGAAACCACGCCATACTCCAGTCCTGCCGTAGCCGTCACTATCTTAAATGTAGAACCGGGCTCATAGGTGTCATTTATGCTTTGGTTTCTCCACATTTTATTAAGTAAATTCTGATATTCCTCATCTGACACATCCGCCGTAAGTTCATAGTTCAAAATGTATGGATCATTCAAGTCAAACTCAGGTGCATTTACCATACAATATATTTCTCCGTTTTTAGGGTTCATGGCGATTATGGATACATAATTTGCCTGTTTTTCTTCTAACACCTTATATGCCGCCTGCTCTGCATATTTTTGTATATTAACGTCAATAGAGAGCTTAAGATTCTGCCCCGGTATTGCCTCCACTCTGTTTTCCACCACATAATCCAGTTCAACTCCCCTTGCATCTGTCATCGTAAGTATTTCTCCATCTGTCCCCTTAAGATACTCTTCATATTCTACCTCGAGTCCTATTATTCCCTGATTATCGGCTCCGGTAAATCCAAGTACCTTAGAAGCAAGGCTTCCGTATGGATAATATCTCTTATAATCCTCATCCACCTTAACTCCATCTAAATCATACTCTCTTATTTTATCACCAATTTCCTTTGAAACGTTTGATTTGATTTTTTCTCTTGAACTTACCTTTTCCACTTTTTTTCTTACTGTGTCCTGACTGATTCCAAGTTCCTCCGATAGAACCTGTATCACAGTTTCAGGCTCAGTAATCTGGCTGTGTATAACAGATACCGTACACACTGTACTGTTTGATGCTATGACAGTCCCGTTTACATCATATATTTTCCCTCTTGCCGCCTTTATCTGCCTTTCTCTCTCATGAAGCTTAACAGCCTCATCATTATAGTGCTCTGACATATATATCATAAGATACGCCAGTCTGCCTATAAGCACCATTACAATTATTAATATACCAATAATAAATATAAACAGTTTTTTTCTTTGGTAAACAAAACTTTTATCCAATTCAAAATAAAACCTCACAAAGGATTATCAATACTAATGTATTACTCCTTTTGTGAGGTTATAACTTATTCTTGTGTAGGATTATTTACCGTATCGTTATTGCCTGTCTGATTTTCCACATTATCTGCATCTTCTGCTCCCTGTGGAATATTCTGCATTCCCTGTTCTCCGTCAGCATCCCCGTTAGGATTGTCGGTAATAGGAACTTCCGGCTGTGTATTTTCATTATTTCCCTCAGCAGGAGCATCCGGAAATACCTGTAAATACGGAAGCACTTCTGTCATTATGGCACTGAAAAGCTTTGATGTAACAGATGAAGCAACACTGTCTCCCTTAGGATTATCAACTACCGTGTAGCAGACAACCTGTGGATTTTCATAATCGGCAAAGCCTATAAATGAATATACATACTCTCCGTTTCCTCTAGGAAGCTTTTCTGCCGTACCTGTTTTTCCACTTATAATATATCCGTCTACGCTTGCCGTTGTTCCCGTACCTGCTTCTACCGTATCCACCATAGCAGATTTTACTATGTCAGAGGTTTCCTTTGTTATGTTCTGCTTGATTGGTGTAACGCCTACCTCTTCCACAACACCGCCCCTTGTATTTAATATCTCCTTAACTACATGTGGCTGGTAATAATAACCTCCATTTATAAGAGAGCAAAAGCCTGTGGCAAGCTGAACCATAGTTACGTTAAAGCTTTGTCCGAAAGAGCTTGTGGCAAGATTTATTGGTTTCATATTTTCCTTTGTAAATAAAAGCCCTGCACAGCTTGCCTCTCCCGGCAGGTCTATGCCTGTCTTCATTCCAAAATTAAATCTTTCCTGATATGATGCAAATAAATCAATTCCAAGACTGGCTCCTATCTGCATAAGTGCGTCATTGCATGAATAGGCGATTGCCTGATGTACCGTTATGGTTCCGTGACCGGAACGCTTATGACAGCCTATATTGTAACCGCCCAGAGTTTCAGAACCGTCACAGACAAATGTCTGATTTACATTTATCGTTCCTTCCTCCAAAGCTGCTGCCACTGTAAACGGCTTAAAAGTAGAACCCGGCTCAAAGGAATCATTAAGACAGAAATTTCTCCACATCTGATTCATTGCCTTAAGCTTATCTTCTTCTGACATTACAGCCTGTTCCTCTGCCGTATA
>CAMENQ010000099.1 GCA_945928585.1 uncultured Roseburia sp.
CTATATATGATTTTACGCTGTCGCTTTAGGAATTTCCTATTATTTAAAAAATTTAAAAATCAGGAGGAACAAAAAATGTCTCAATTATTAGAAGCAATTATGCTTATATGCTTTGGCTGCTCATGGCCAATGAACCTTATAAAAAATATCAAATGCAAAACCGCAAAAAGTATGAGCCTTCCGTTTATTCTGCTTATAACCTCAGGCTATATAGCAGGTATAACCGCAAAACTGGTTTCCCATCAGATAAATTATGTACTTATTGTATATATTCTCAACATTATTATTGTAACAATGAATATTGCCGTTTACTTCTACAACCGCAGCTTAGATAAAAAAGCTTCTGCCGGTGAAAACAATAATAATGAAGCAAAAAAACAACCATTTCCAAAGCACAAAGAAGTATATATACTTCACACCGAAACAAATTAACCACCATTCCATACCCAAGTGCTTTTAAGCATAAAATGGCAGCCAATCCAAACTTACAGATTTGTATATATTCCCAAAAAAAGACGCCGCTTTCAAAGCGGCGCCTTTTTAAGTTATAATTAATCTCCATATATATAAATAGCGAATCCTCTGGCACGATAACCAAAATTCGCTCAAACCCACTAAAGCAACAGCGTGGAATTAAGAAACCAAAAATTCGCGAATGCGAATTTATAAGCGCCGCTGCCGTGCGGCGCTTTTTTTACTTTATTACTCTAACCTTTATTACCCCATCAATAGCCTCTATCTTAGCCACTGTATCACCATCAATATTAGAATCCAAATCCATCATAGTGTAACCATAGTTGCCCTTTGATTTATTTGTCATATCCGATATATTTATGTGAGCCATGGCTGAAGTAAACTGGCTTATCATATTTGGTACGTTTTTGTGAAGAATTGCAATACGTCCTGCCTTATTGCATACGCCCATATCACAAGCAGGATAGTTTACTGAATTCTTGATATTACCATTTTCAATATAATCTACTATCTGCTTAACTGCCATTACTGCACAGTTATCCTCTGACTCCTCTGTAGAAGCGCCAAGATGTGGGAATGCTATTACGCCCTCCATATTTGCTGTTTTTGCATTTGGGAAATCTGTAACATACTTTCTTACCTTTCCGCTTGCAAGTGCCTCTGCCATATCATTGTCATTTACGAGCAAGTCTCTTGCATAGTTAAGGATTATTACTCCATCCTTCATCATTGAAAGAGATGCCTTATTTATCATACCCTTTGTATCATCAAGAAGCGGCACATGAATTGTTATAAAATCACTTACAGCATAAACCTCTGCATTTGATTTTACTATAGTTACCTCATTTGACAGATTAAGGGCATTCTGTACTGAAAGATATGGGTCACAGCCTACTACCTTCATTCCTAAGCTGCTTGCGGCATTTGCAACAAGTACGCCTATAGCGCCAAGTCCGATTACACCCAGTGTCTTTCCCTTTATTTCTGTTCCTGCAAACTTTGATTTTGCTTTTTCCATGGTCTTGTTTATGTTTTCATCAGCTTTATTGTCAGAAACCCACTGCATACCGCCTCTTATGTCTCTTGAAGCAAGTAACATACCTGCAATAACAAGCTCCTTAACTCCATTTGCATTTGCGCCCGGTGTATTAAATACTACAACACCTTTCTCAGCACATTTGTCAAGTGGAATATTATTTACGCCTGCACCTGCCCTTGCTACTGCAAGAAGACTGTCCGGCAGCTCAAGCTCATGCATAGCTGCACTTCTTACCAATACTGCATCTGCCTCTGAAAACTCGCCTGTTGTACCGAAGGTGTCCGGTAAAAGGCTCATACCTACCTTTGCGATAGGATTTAAACAATTAACCTTAATCATTTTATTACTTCCTTTCATTTTTAGATATTATCCATACCATAGAAATCACAGAACCGGAAACTATCTGTTGCCTGCAATATCTTTAGTATTTTAAAATATTAAGTTTATGCTTTGTTTTCCTGTTCAAACTTTCTCATAAACTCTACAAGCTTCTCTACACCCTCGATTGGCATAGCATTGTAAATAGAAGCTCTCATTCCGCCTACTGTTCTGTGTCCCTTAAGATTTTCAAAGCCTGCAGCCTTTGCTTCCTTTACAAACTTAGCATCAAGCTCCTCATTTCCCGTAACAAAAGGTACATTCATAAGAGAACGGTCCTTTGGCACTACAGTACCCTTGAAAAGTTCACTTTCATCTAAGAAATCATATAAAATCTTTGCTTTCTTTTCATTGATTTCCTTCATCTTTTCAAGTCCGCCTAACTTCTTTAACCACTTAAATACCTTGCCGCAGATATAAATATTGTAGCAAGGAGGTGTATTGTAAAGTGAGTCGGCATCTGAATGGGTCTTGTACTTAAGCATGGTTGGTGTTCCCGGAAGAACATCCTCTGTTATAAGGTCTTCTCTTATTATAACGATAACCATACCTGCAGGTCCTACATTCTTCTGTACACCGCCGTAGATAACGCCATACTTTGTTACATCTACAGGCTCTGATAAGAAGCATGATGAAACATCTGCCACAAGTGTCTTGCCTTTTGTGTTTGGAAGCTCCTTAAACTTTGTTCCATAGATAGTGTTGTTCTCGCAGATATAAACATAATCTGCATCCTCAGGAATATCAAGGTCTGAGCAGTCCGGTATGTACGAAAATGTTTTATCCTCGCTTGATGCTACCTTTACGGCATCACCATACTTCTGTGCCTCCTGATATGCCTTCTTTGCCCACTGTCCTGTAACAATGTAAGCTGCCTTCTTGTTTTTCATAAGGTTCATAGGAATCATGGCAAACTGCTGTGAAGCTCCGCCCTGAAGGAATAAAACCTTATAATTGTCAGGAATGTTCATCAGGTCTCTTAAATCCTGCTCTGCTGTCTTGATGATGTCATCAAATACCTTTGAACGATGGCTCATCTCCATAACAGACATTCCACTGCCGTTGTAATCCAGCATTTCTGCTGCGGCTTCCTTCAATACTTCCTCCGGTAATACTGCCGGTCCTGCTGAGAAATTATACACTCTTCCCATTGCAAAAAATCCTCCTTTAAAGGTTTAATAGTCCCGCTTTATGCGGATTTAAGTTAAATAATAAAGTAATATATATTAATGTGGCAACGCACTTAATTATATTTCAATATAAACAAAAATATAATCAAGTGCATTTTCACATTAAAAACTAATTTTTCTTAGCATCAAGGTCTTCCTGACTGAATGCCTCTGAAATAGCTCCTCCCGGTGCTACCATAGGGAATACCTTTTCATCCTGGTCTATCTGACAGTCAAGCACAACAGGAACACCTGCCTTCAGTGCTTCATCAAATGCTTTTTCAAATTCTTCCTTTGTAGTTACCTTGTATGATTTTGCACCCATAGCCTCTGACAGCTTAACAAAATCAACACAGTCATTTAATACTGTATTTGAATATCTCTGTCCGTAGAATAATGTCTGCCACTGGCGAACCATACCAAGTACATGGTTATTTATTATTACCTCTATAATAGGAATATTATATCTTGCAGCTGTTGCTATTTCGTTCATATTCATACGGAAACAGCCATCACCTGCAATATTTATAACTGTTTTATCAGGACATCCCATCTTTGCGCCAAGACTTGCTCCCAGACCATAGCCCATAGTACCAAGACCGCCTGAAGTAATAAGTGTTCTAGGCTTTTTATACTTATAAAACTGGGCTGCCCACATCTGGTGCTGTCCTACCTCTGTAGTGATAATTGCATCACCATTTGTCTTTTCATAAATTTTTTCTATAATATACTGGCCGTTAAGTGTTTCATGATTATAAGTAAGAGGGAACTTAGCCTGCTTTTCTGCTATCTCCTTCATCCATTCAGTATGCTCTGTCTTTGTAAGCTTTGCGTTTATTCTGCCAAGAATTTCCTTTGCATCTCCTATAACGCTGGCTGTAGTTTTAATATTTTTATTTATTTCAGCAGCATCTATATCAATCTGTAAAATCTTTGCATTTTTAGCAAACTTACTTGTATTTCCTGTAACCCTGTCACTAAATCTTGCACCTACAACAATAAGAAGGTCACACTCTGACACACCATAATTTGATGTCTTTGTACCATGCATACCAATCATACCTGTGTAATGGCTGTCTTCACCATTGAATGCACCCTTACCCATAAGTGAATCACAAACAGGTGCATCAATAAGCTCTACAAGCTTTGCAAGTTCCTTATCGGCACCTGATATAATGGCACCACCACCTACATAAACATATGGCTTCTTTGACTCATTTATGAGTTTAACTGCTGTTTCTATATCCTCGTCCTTTATGGTAGCTGTAACAGGTGTTACCTCCTCCGGCTTCTCAGGTGTAAATTCGATTTTATTTTTTGGATCTGTAACATCCTTTGTAACATCTACAAGTACAGGTCCCGGTCTTCCTGTCTTTGCTATTTTAAATGCACGTCTTATTGTTTTAGCAAGGTCATTTATATCCTTTACGATAAAATTATGCTTTGTGATAGGCATTGTAACTCCTGCAATGTCTATCTCCTGAAATGTATCCTTGCCTAAAAGTGACTTACCCACATTTGCAGTGATAGCTACCAAAGGAACTGAATCCATATATGCCGTTGCTATACCTGTTACAAGGTTTGTAGCTCCCGGACCTGATGTAGCCATACACACTCCTACCTTTCCGGTAGCTCTGGCATATCCGTCTGCCGCATGTGCTGCTCCCTGCTCATGTGATGTTAAAATATGTTTTATTTCGTTTGAATGTTTATAAAGCTCATCATATACATTAAGGATAGTTCCTCCCGGATATCCGAATATGGTATCAACTCCCTGCTCCTTTAAACATTCTATAATAATTTCTGAACCGCTTAACTGCATTTTCACTTTCCTCCTTTAAGCTATATATTACTGATTAAACTTATTGCAAAGAATTGCTCCTTTATCTGCTGATGTAACGAGTGAGGCATATCTTGCAAGATAGCCTGTTGTGACATTAGGTTTTCTAGGTGTCCATTCAGCCTTTCTCTTGGCCATTTCCTCATCTGTTATGTCAACATTTATAGAGTGATTATCTATATCTATCTTAATGATGTCGCCTTCCTTTACAAGTGCAATAGGGCCTCCTACTGCTGCTTCAGGTGAAATGTGTCCTATGGATGCACCTCTTGAAGCTCCTGAAAAACGTCCGTCTGTAATGAGGGCAACTGTTGAGCCAAGTCCCATACCTGCTATGGCAGATGTAGGATTAAGCATCTCCCTCATACCCGGACCGCCCTTTGGTCCTTCATATCTTATGACAACCACATCTCCTGCAACTATTTTTCCACCCTTTATTGCTTCAATGGCATCCTCCTCACAGTCAAACACTCTGGCCGGGCCTTCATGCTTAAGCATCTCAGGAACTACGGCTGAACGCTTTACGACACATGAGTCAGGAGCAAGATTTCCGCGAAGCACTGCAATGCCTCCAACCTGACTATATGGGTTATCTATAGGTCTTATAACCTCTGTATCTCTGTTTACTGCATTTTTTATGTTTTCTCCGACAGTCTTTCCGGTAACTGTCATTAAATCCTCATGAAGAAGCTTTTTCTTTGAAAGCTCATTCATAACTGCATACACACCGCCTGCCTCATTAAGCTGCTCTATATATGTGTGTCCTGCAGGAGCAAGATGGCAAAGGTTAGGTGTTCTTGCACTTATTTCATTTGCCATGTCAAGATTTAAGTCTATACCTGCCTCATGAGCAATGGCAGGAAGATGAAGCATACTGTTTGTACTGCATCCAAGTGCCATATCTACCGTAAGTGCATTTTCAAATGCTTCCTTTGTCATAATGTCAAGAGGTTTTATATTTTTTTCTATAAGCTTAACAACCTGCATACCTGCATGCTTTGCAAGCTTTATTCTCTCTGAATATACTGCCGGTATGGTACCATTTCCCCGTAATCCCATACCAAGTGCCTCTGTAAGGCAATTCATGGAATTTGCAGTATACATGCCTGAACACGAACCGCATGTAGGACATGCATGGTTTTCGTAATCAATTATGTCCTCTTCACTCATTGTTCCTGCAGCATATGAACCTACTGCCTCAAACATACTTGAAAGCGAAGTTCTGTTTCCCTTTACATGACCTGCAAGCATAGGACCTCCGCTTACAAATACTGTAGGAATATTTAATCTGGCTGCTGCCATAAGAAGTCCCGGTACATTCTTGTCACAGTTTGGAATCATAACAAGTCCGTCAAACTGATGAGCCATAGCAAGACACTCTGTAGAATCTGCTATAAGGTCTCTTGTAACAAGTGAATACTTCATACCGATATGTCCCATAGCTATACCGTCACAAACTGCAATGGCAGGAACCATAACAGGTGTACCGCCTGCCATAGCCACACCAAGCTTTACTGCCTCTGTTATCTTATCCAGATTCATATGTCCCGGTACTATTTCATTATATGAACTTACTACACCTATAAGCGGCTTTTCCATTTCCTCCTTTGTCATGCCAAGGGCATTGAAAAGGGAACGGTGTGGAGCCTGCTGCATACCTACTCTTACTGAATCACTTCTCATCTTAATCCTCCTGATTTTATGAATTAATTCTCTTAACTATCTCATCACCCATGCCTGTACATGTAACCATGGTACATCCGTCAGACATAATGTCAACTGTTCTGATGCCATCCTCAAGTACCTTTTTAACTGCCGCCTCTACTGCATCTGCTTCCTTATCAAGATCAAAGGAATATCTTAACATCATGGCTGCCGATAATATGGTAGCTATCGGATTTGCCTTATTCTGTCCTGCTATATCAGGAGCAGCACCGTGGCTCGGCTCATAAAGTCCAAGCTTTCCTGCTCCAAGGCTTGCTGATGATAACATACCGATAGAGCCTGTTATCATACTTGCTTCGTCTGAAAGAATATCTCCAAACATATTTTCCGTAAGAACTACGTCAAACTGTGCAGGATCCTTTACAAGCTGCATGGCACAGTTGTCAACAAGCATGTTTTCCACCGTTACCTCAGGGAAATCCTTTGCGACCTCTGCTACCACTGCACTCCATAACCTTGAAGAATCAAGTACGTTTGCCTTGTCAACGCTTATAACCTTTTTGTTTCTCTTCATAGCTATCTCAAAGGCCTTTACTGCTATTCTTCTGATTTCATTTTCGTCATATTTAAGGGTATCAATGGCTGTTCTTACTCCATCGATTACCTCTGTCTTTCTGTCTCCAAAATAAAGACCACCTGTAAGCTCTCTTACAATAATCATATCAAAGCCTGCATCTGCAACCTCCTCCTTTAGAGGACATGCACCTTTTAACTCTTTATAAAGATAAGCAGGTCTTAAATTTGCAAAAAGCCCTAAACCCTTTCTAATGGCAAGTAAGCCTGCCTCAGGTCTTAAGTTTGGCGGCAGTTCATACCAACTGTCCACTCCGACTCGTCCTCCGACGGCTCCTAGTAATACTGCATCGCTGTTTTTTGCCGTCTGTAATGCTTCGTCGGTCAATGGTACTCCGTATGCATCTATGGATACGCCACCCATAAGAACCTCGGTATATTTAAATTCATGACCGAATTTCTTTCCTACTGTGTCTAACACCTTCTGTGCTTCCCTTACGATTTCAGGTCCGATACCGTCACCCGGAATCACTGCCACATTAAAATTCATGTCTTTAACCTCTTTTCTGTTTAGACTATTTTACTAGTCTACAATATTTTCCGTCATATTTCAACCTTTAAAGCCAAAAAACAATTATATATAATAATATTTATGTCTCATTTGTCAGGTATAAATTTTTTTCTTTGATATTAATATTTCTGATTTCAACAGCTGCCATAACCACATTTACAACTACTGCCAGAAAATCCGCTATGGGGCCTGCGTAAAGTATTCCGTCAATCCCCATAAATACCGGTAAGATAATAATAAGCGGAAGCAGGAATATTATCTGCCTT
>CAMENQ010000100.1 GCA_945928585.1 uncultured Roseburia sp.
CGAAAATGGAAAACCCTACGTAAATCTTTATGGCGGAGCAAAGAAAACAGCAGATGAAAACGGCATAGGGAATATATATGTCAGTATATCAAACACGGCAGAATATGCACAGGCATTTGCGGTAAGCGAAAAGAAACCTTCACACTGAGAAAGGAAATGAGGACTATTATGGAAAGAATATTATTAGGAAAACAGATGAAGGCAGTAGACAGATATTCCATAGAAAATATAGGAATACCGTCTATGGTGCTTATGGAAAGAGCAGCACTTGGAGTGGTGGAGGCTGTAGAGGATGTTTATAAAACCGGAGATAAAATACTTGTAGTCTGCGGAAATGGAAATAATGGAGCTGATGGTCTTGCTGTATACCGTATACTTATGACAAAGGGATACAGGGCAGAATGTGTCATTTTGGGAGATGTACATGGCGGTACGGAAGATTTTCAGAGTCAGAGAAAAATAATAAAAAAGTGCGGATACAAATATTCAAGGCAGGAGTCGGAGGAAGAGTCTCCTGATGTAGACATAAAAAGCTTTGACATAATTGTGGATGCCTTATTTGGCATTGGACTGTCAAGAAATGTCGAGGGTATGTATGCAGAAATGATAAATCAGATTAATTCAGAAAAGCTTGATGATGATGAGGTGAAGGTGATTTCAGTTGATGCACCTTCAGGCGTGGATACAGACAATGGAAAAATTATGGGGATCGCAGTAAGGGCTGACATTACAGTTACATTCGGAAAGTCAAAAGTAGGTCTTGTAATGTATCCGGGTGCAGCATATGCAGGAGAAGTAAGAGTGTGGGATATCGGCATACCTTGGTCTGTGTATGGAACAGTTCTTTTTGACAGCAGAATATCGCCATATGTCGGTGAGGAAATATTCCAGTTTGAAAAGTCAGATATGGCAGAGTATATAAGTCCACGTATACCATATTCACATAAAGGCACATACGGAAAGGTTCTTGTAATAGCAGGTTCGGCAGAATACAGTGGCGCTGCATATCTTTGCGAAAGTGCTGCATACAAATCAGGCTGTGGTCTTGTAAAAGTAGTTACATCTATGGAGAATAAGGCAATGCTTACGGTTATGATGCCTGAGGGATTATATGAATTCTACAGTGCGGAAGGTATGGATCCTGACATATTGAAAGAGGATATGGAATGGGCTGATGCCATTATTATTGGACCGGGACTGGGACAAAGTGAAAATGCATTAAATATGCTGAAAACAGTTATTGAGGAGAAAGAAAAGCCTATAGTTATAGATGCAGACGGCATAAACCTCTTAAGCAGCAACAGGGAATTGCTTTTGCAGCTTGATGACAATATGGTGCTGACACCTCATTTACGTGAAATGTCAAGGCTGATGGAGACATCTGTTTCTGAGATAAAGAAAGATATGTTAAGTGCCGTTTCAGCTTTTAAAAGAAGATACAAGGGAACGCTTGTACTTAAGGATGCCAGAACAGTAGTAGCAGGACCGAAAAAGGAATTATTTATAAATACTACAGGTAACTCAGGCATGGCAACAGGCGGTTCCGGAGATGTACTTGCAGGCATTATAGGCGGCATAATTGCCCAGGATCCAAATTTTGATATTGCACTTAAGTCTATGACGGGTGTATACTTACATGGTATGGCAGGTGATATGGCAGCCGAGGAGCTTGGCGAATATGCCATGACAGCTTCAAATATAGTAGACGGCTTAGCTATGGTGCTTAAGGAATGTAAGCGCAGATAATCACCTAAAAATCAGGGAAAGGACTTTGGTTTAAAGCAAATGTTTGATTTAGAGCAGTATTACAGAGTATATGCAGGTGTAAATCTTGATAATATATATGCAAATATGGAAGGTCTTAAAAATAATGTACAAAACGGCACTCAGATGGTAGCAGTAGTAAAGGCAGATGGTTATGGACATGGAGCCGTACCTGTGGCAGTTACAGTAGATAAGCTTGTGGAAGCTTATGCTGTTGCCACTATAGAGGAAGCCTTGCAGTTAAGAAACCACGGCATAAAAAAACCTATATATCTTTTGGGATTTATTCCTGATAACAGAATAGATGATGCGATTTCACATGAGATAAGATTTGCCGTATACGAAAAAGAACAGGCAGAAAAAATCTCAAAAAGGGCAGTAGAACTTGGAAAAACAGGATTTATTCATATAAAACTTGATACTGGTATGGGAAGAATAGGCTTTCTGCCAAATGAAGCATCACTTAAGGCTGTTCTTGAAATTGGAAAGCTTCCCGGTGTATTTGTAGAGGGCATATTTACACACTTTGCAAAAGCAGATGAAAGTGATAAAACACCTGCCCGAAGACAGTTGTCCATATATACGGATTTTATAGAAAAATTAAAAGAAAATGGTATGGATATAAAAATTAAGCACTGCTCTAACAGTGCCGGAATAATAGATATGCCAGAGGCAAATATGTCTGAGGTAAGAGCCGGCATAGCATTATATGGTATGTATCCTTCGGATGAGATAAATAAAGAAGCAGTTAAAATGTATCCTGCCATGGAAATAAAAAGCCATATTATATATCTTAAGACAGTTGAAAAGGGTACTTCCATAGGCTATGGCGGTACATTTGTGACAAAACGCACCACGAAGGTAGCTACAATACCTGTAGGCTACGGCGACGGTTATCCAAGAAGTCTGTCAAATAAGGGAAGTGTACTTATAAATGGTAAGAGAGCTTTCATTATTGGAAGAGTGTGTATGGATCAGTTTATGGTGGATGTAACAGACATCGAAGATGTAAAAGAAGGAGATGTGGTAACACTTATAGGCAGTGATGGGAATGATACTATAACAGTAGAGGAAACTGCAGAACTGGCAGGTACTTTTAATTATGAATTTGTATGCGATATAGGAAAACGAATACCGAGGGTATACTACAGAAACGGCCGGATAGTCTGTACCAAGGATTATTTTGATGACAAATACAGTATAAATTTATAAAAAATTATATTTAATCTGTTTTGAATATTTATAAAATCTCAGGAGATACTTTTAACAGATATTTATATGTAAAACTTATACAATAAATTAAGCATTACTACATAAATATAAATATAGGTTAAAAGTGGAGTGAGAATAAGTGGTTATAAAAAGAGGAGATATTTATTATGCAGATTTAAGACCTGTGGTAGGTTCAGAACAGGGAGGGGTAAGACCTGTTCTTATAATACAGAACGACACCGGGAACAAGCATAGTCCTACAGTTATATGTGCAGCAATTACAAGCCGTATGAATAAAGCTAAGCTGCCTACACATGTGGAACTTGACAGTCATAAATGCGAAATAGTGAAGGATTCAGTTATTCTTTTGGAGCAGCTTAGGACTATAGACAAAAAGCGTCTTAAGGATAAGGTGTGCCACATTGATAATGAAATTTTAAAAAAAGTAGACAGGGCACTGCTTGTAAGTCTTGAACTGGAAGAACAGTAAATCCCTGTTATTATGTTTATTGATGTGTTAATGTGTTGTTTTAGAGACATATAGATACATTGGATTACAGGTGGATTACATAAGAAAGAATTATTGACGAATGAAAGTCAATATGGTAAAATGCTATGGGCAAAAGTGGTTAAAAATGTCATTTTTTGCTACAAAATTGCTGTAAAGCATAAAAAGTGTCTTACAGCTTTATGAAAAGGAGAAAGCCGGATGGACGATAGTCCCTTATACAGTTTAGTTTTATTTATTATTTTTATAATTATTAATGGTTTGTTATATGCCTTTGGTGAGGCAGTAAGAATGTTAAACGAATCTGATGTAGAAAAAAATGCAGAATATGGAAATAAAAAATATATAAAAATCAAAAAAATAATCGACAGACCTGATAAATTCATAAGCACAGTACATATGGTTACATGCGTGACAGTTGCGCTGGTAGGATTTTTTCAGTTAGGAGCCTACGGAAGTAAATGTCAAAATTTCTTTGTAAATCATATTGGGGCATATGTGACAGATACGTTTATCGGAGTGTTATCATATCTTCTGGTGGCTGTTTATCTGCTGTTTCTTATAATATCACTCGGTATTCTTGTTCCAAAGAGGCTTGGAGCAAAATATGCCGAGGGGTGTGCAAAAGCACTTATAGGTTTGGTATGGTTTATTATGACTATACTTACTCCGTTTACAGCTATCACTACATTGTTTGCAAATATCGTCATCAGAATCTTTGGAATAGACCCAAAGGAGGAACTTCTTAATGTGACTGAGGAGGAAATTATTTCCATGGTAAATGAAGGTCATGAACAGGGAGTTTTGGAGGAACGTGAGGCAGAGATGATATCTAACATTATGGAGCTGGATGAAAAGACGGCCGGTGATGTTATGATTCATAGAAAACATATAATTGCCGTGGATGGTATGTGGACATTAGAGGAAGCAGTGGAATTTATTATAAATCAGAATTATTCCAGATTTCCGGTGTATATAGACGATATAGACAATATTATCGGAATACTTCATTTGAGAGACGCAATGTCTTATTACCACAGGGCGCAAAACAAGAACATACTTGTTAAAGATATGAAGAATATGCTTATGACTGCCGTTTTTATACCGGAATCAAGAAATGTTGATGATTTATTTAAGGACATGCAGAAAAATAAAACCCATATGGAGATAGTGGTAGATGAGTATGGACAGACTTCAGGCATTATTGCCATGGAGGATATTCTTGAGGAAATAGTGGGCAATATCTGGGACGAGTATGATGTAGAGGAAGAAAATATCACTGTCCAGTCAGATGGTTCTTATCTTGTAAAAGGTCTCACTACACTGGAAGAAATGGAGGATGTATTCGAGGACGAATTTGATAATGAGGATTACGACACATTAAACGGATTTCTCATATCAAAGCTTGAACGTATCCCTGATGAAGGTGAGAAAACAACGCTTGTTATCGATGGTTATATGTATCAGATTCTGGCTGTTAAAGACAGGATGATTTCTCTTGTCAGAATAACTAAGGTTGAAAATGATGAGGAAGATTCCGAAAAGACAGCGGAAAAAGAAGAAAATGCAAAATAATATTAAGTAATAAACATAATTTTAGCAGCGATAAATTTTTCTGATATGTGAATATATTTAAATTTAAAATATGCACATATCTGATAAAATATAAATTAGATATTATAAATTTTAGGAGGAAAAAAATGTCAGGACATTCAAAATTTGCAAATATTAAGCATAAGAAGGAAAAAAACGATGCAGCGAAGGGAAAAATTTTCACCATTATCGGAAGAGAAATCGCAGTAGCCGTTAAGGAAGGCGGCGCAGACCCTGCCAATAACAGCAAGCTTGCAGCAGTTATAGCAAAGGCAAAGGCAAACAATATGCCAAACGATACAATAGACAGAGGTATCAAAAAAGCTGCAGGTGACGGAAATGCAGTAAATTACGAGTCAGTTACATATGAAGGATATGGCCCTAGCGGTACTGCCATTATTGTAAACGCTCTTACAGATAACAGAAACAGAACAGCTTCCAACGTAAGAAACGCATTTACAAAGGGCGGCGGAAGCGTAGGAACTACAGGCTGCGTGTCATATATGTTTGACGAAAAGGGACAGATTATCGTAGACAAGGAAGAATGTGATATGGATGCAGACGAGATGATGATGATTGCCCTTGATGCAGGAGCAGAGGATTTCAGTGATGAAGAGGACAGCTACGAAATACTTACGGCTCCGGCTGATTTTGATGCAGTATATAAGGCTATGTCAGAGGCAAACATCCCTATGGCACAGGCTGAGGTAACTATGATTCCACAGAATTATGTTGAACTTACAAGTGAAGATGATATAAAGAAGATTAACAGAATACTTGATCTTCTTGATGAGGATGATGACGTTCAAGCGGTTTATCATAACTGGGATGAATAAAGATTTGATTTAGAATATGTTATATAAGGGAATGTTTTGTGCTGTGGGTGGTACATAAACATTCCCTTTTTTATTTTATAATAGGAAATTCCTAAAGCAACAGCGTGAAATTAAGAAACCAAAAATTCGCGAATGCGAATTTATAAGTGCCGCTGCCGAGCGGCACTTTTTTTTAAAATGCAACTTTATGGTTATCGTATCTTTCTTATTTTTTCTTTGACACATTTACAATATAAATGCCCAGACTTACAAGCATAAGCGCAATAAGACTGTTAAGTCTGAATGCCTGCTTGGTTTCACCTAGTATAAACGCAGACAGAAATACGCCGCAAACAGGATTCATAAAACCAAATATGGCAATGCGTGATACAGGATTATGCTTAAGCAGCAATGACCACAGTGTATAAGCTACGGCAGATACAAATGCAAGGTATAAAAGTACGCTTACGGAAGACATTGTAATATTGTCAAGGTGTCCGCCCATACATAAGCCTATAATAATAAGAACAATTCCGCCTAAAAAAAACTGATATCCGCTTAGACGGACAGGGTTTTCATTTTGGGAAAACTTCTTTATAAGTACTGATGACATAGCACTCATAAGAGTGGATATAATCATAAAGCCTTCTCCTAAAAATGTAAAGCCGAATACAGTGTCACTTCCTGAAAGATTTATAATAAGAACACCTGAAAATCCGACTATACATCCAAGAAGCTTATTAAATGAAAGCTTTTCCTGATGGAAAATAAGACATGCGATAAGTATGGAAAAGAATGAGCCGGTAGCATTTAAAATGGAGCCGGTAACTCCTGCAGTATGAGCTACGCCTATATAAAAAAAGAAATACTGCCCTATGGTTTGGAAAATGCACAGTACCGGAGCATATTTAAATGTACTTTTTTCAGGAAGCAGAGGCTTTTTTGATATTATGCTTCCAAATATAATTACTAAAATACCTGCCAGCGTAAAACGCGCTCCTGCAAAAAGTATCTGGGAAGCAGTCTGATTGTTGTCAATGCCAATAAGATTGTAACCTGTCTTTATCATTGGAATGGCACTTCCCCATAAAAAGAAGCATACAAATGCTAAAAGAGCAGCTATGGCAGGATTTGTAAGCTTCGAGGTATCTGATGTTGAACGGGTTTCCATTGTTTAAGTATCCTTTCTGTTGATTAATGGTAATTTTTTAATTTTATAAATGTTGGCTGTCTTTTTTCAAATACGCAGTATTCATCAAAACCACATCTTAACAATATTTCTTCTGCAGTGTCAAAATCTGCACCAATATCAGCAGGAGTGTGCGCATCAGAGCCTACTGTTATGATTTTACCGCCGTACTCCCTGTATTTTTTTATAATCTCCTCACTTGGATTTGTAGTGGTAAGACCTTTCCTTAAACCGCCTGTGTTTATTTCAATTCCTTTTTCCATGGAAATTATCTTTTTCAGTATAGTGTCAAGTCTGTCACCAAAGTCAGAATAATGATAATGCTTTTCATTTTCATCTCTTGCATATCGTATGGCATAATCAATGTGTCCGAATACGTCAAAATCATCGAAAACATTTAAACTGTCAATGATGGCATCAAAATATTTTTCCATGCCCTGCTTTGTGGTAAGACCATTCCAGTAATTGTCATAGTATGGGTCAAGTCCGTCCACTCCGTGTATGGAACCGATAATAAAATCAAATGGACACTGTGACGTAAATTCATAAAGACGCTTTGACTGACAGGCTTCCACACCAAGCTCAATCCCTACGGAAAGATTGATTTTTGATGAATATTTTTCTTTGAAACTGTAAATAGTATCATAGTATGCTTTTGGATTTTTTTGCTCAAATACACAGTCATCCAAATCAAAGTCATGGTGGTCGGTAACTGCCATATATTTCATGCCTTTGGAAATGGCAGTGTTTATAACATCATCAATGTCAGCCTCGCTGTCATATGACATTTTTGTATGTAAATGAAAATCGCATATCATAAGTAAGCCTCCAAAATATTTAATAAAATAAATAATAAAATAAATATAGTAG
>CAMENQ010000101.1 GCA_945928585.1 uncultured Roseburia sp.
TTTTTCATCTGATAAGTCAATTATTCTGTCCTTTAAATACTTTTCTGCTTTATCCATAACAATCCTCATTTCCATATTATTATACTAATTATATTTTGCATGCTTACATCTTTGTATATTCTATCACATTTATATATTTTTTTACAGATTTTTATTATTTTCTTTTGTAAAAAAGTATTTGTATATATAAGTGATTTGGGCTATAATAAAATAAATAAGTCAAGGAATTAAACTGTTGTTATAAAATGTAAAAGCAGTTTTCATTTTATAACTATAATATTTATAAAAAATATCTATGTTAGATATATAAATGGAGGAAAAAATGAATAAAAACAAGATAATATATGCTACTGCAATTACAGGTATTGCAGCTGCATCCGTATACGGTATAAACAAAGCTATTAATGTAGTTGCCAATGCAAAATCTACACTTGCAAATCCTAATGGACTGCAGTATCAATGGAGATTAGGAAATATATTTTATACAAAGCAGGGTTCCGGAAAACCTGTACTTTTAATTCATGACCTTACCTGCGGAAGCAGTGATGTAGAATGGAAATATATAGCAAACCAGTATGCAAAGACAAACACAGTATACACTTTAGACTTAATCGGCTGCGGACGTTCAGATAAACCTTCTGTTACATATACAAATTATATGTATGTTCAGCTTATCACGGATTTTATAAAGAATGTAATTAATCACAGAACAGATGTAGTTGTTACAGGTACTTCCGCATCATTTGTACTAATGTCCTGCTTTAATGATAACACATTATTTGATAAGATAGTTTTGGTTAATCCCGGTGCTATTATAAATGGAAAAATGATTTCCGGAAATCAGAGACTTATAAAGAAACTTATAGAACTTCCTATTATAGGAACCACTATATATAACATAGCAAATATGAGAAAAAGCTACAACAGAATGTTTAAGGATGACTACTACTGCAATCCATACGCTATACGAAGAAGTGTTGTACGTGCTTACTATGATGCTGCCCACTATGGCACAATGACTTCAAAATATTTGTTTGCAAGCATTATGTCAAATTACACAAGTACAAATGTAACAAGAGCAGTTAAGGATATAAACAACAGTATTTTCATTATCGGTTCAGAATATGAACCGGACATAAAAGAAATTATTGCAGACTATACAGACTTAAATCCTTCTATAGAAAGTACTATTATAAATGGAACTAAGCATTTGCCTCAGTTTGAAAAGCCGGGTGAATTATTATCACAGTTGAAAATTTTCCTTTCATAAAAAGGTGCCGCTCGGCAGCGGCACCTTTAAATTCGCATTCGCGAATTTTTTTTCGCGTTTATTTTTGCTTTTGCTTTAGGCATCTCCCGTTAAATAATATGGTGCCGCTCGGTTAGGAACTTTTTGTTCCTTTGGCACCTTTAAATTCGCATTCTAGAATTTTTTTACGTCAGACTCATAATGGTTCCTTAGACGGCATACCTGCTTTTCTAGGATACTTTTTTGGGGTTTCTTTTATTTTTTCTATTACAATGAGGCTTCTTCCAAATTCTGCACCCTCTGTACTGTCTTTCATGGAGAAATCCACAATTTCACCGAGTTTTCCACCAAGCTTTTCTATGGCATTTTCTGCGTTTTTGACCTCTTCAAGGGAATTTCCCGACTTATATGATACAAATTTTCCGCCTTTTTTTACAAAAGGAATACAATATTCTGACAATACAGACAAATTTGCAACAGCCCTTGAAACGCACAAATCATAGTGTTCACGATATTTTACGTTTTTTCCAAGCTCCTCACTTCTGCCATGAATTGTTTCAATATTTTTCAATTTTAATAATTTTATTACATCATTTAGAAAATTTATTCTTTTGTTTAAAGAATCAAGGAGTGTCATATGTAATTGTGGATAAGTTATCATAAGAGGAATACCCGGAAATCCTGCTCCGGTTCCTACATCTATGACTTTTAATTCATCTGTCATCTTAACAGCCTTTACTAATGAAAGACTGTCAAGAAAATGCTTTTCTATAACTTCTACAGGTTCGGTTATTGCAGTCAGATTCATTACCTTATTTCTTTCAATGAGAATATCGTAATACTTTGTAAATTGTTCTATCTGATTATCACTTAAATTAATATTCAAGTTTTTCAA
Source organism: uncultured Roseburia sp. (assembly GCA_945928585.1). Lineage (GTDB taxonomy): Bacteria > Bacillota > Clostridia > Lachnospirales > Lachnospiraceae > CAG-303. The sequence goes on from CAMENQ010000101.1 coordinate 2,145, forward strand.
TCCATCATAAAATACATTTAAATGTTTCTTCATATTTAACCTCGTCTCTGCGTAATAAAATATCAAAGGTGTATTACTTCTTTACTTCTGCTGCTCCTTTTTTCTTTTCTGCTGCTCAAGAAAAACTAAAAGAACTGATATATCTGCAGGAGATACACCTGAAATTCTTGAAGCCTGTCCAATAGATAATGGTTTATATAAATTAAGCTTCTGCACAGCTTCCTTCCTAAGGCTTGGAACTACAGTATAATCAAATTCAGGATCAAGCTTTTTATTTTCAAGCTTTTTAAACTGCTGTACCTGACTTAACTGTCTTGCTATATAACCTTCATATTTTATTTCAATATTTACCTGATTAATAACATCATCCGGCAGAGGCTGTCTTTCATCATCTATTTCTGCTATCTTTTCGTAATCGAGTTCAGGACGTCTTATAAGTTCTGCAAGAGATGCTGCCGTTTTAAGAGCAGTACTTCCATTTTTTTCAAGAAATTCCTGAATACGTCCTGAAGCTCCGACCTTTGTTTTTTCAAGTCTTTCTATTTCTCTGTTAATGTTTTCCTGTTTTCTTACAACAGAATTATATCTTTCTTCCGATATAAGTCCTACCTTATATCCAATCCGGGAAAGTCTTAAATCTGCATTATCCTGTCTTAATAAAAGCCTGTATTCTGCTCTTGATGTCATCATACGATAAGGCTCATGGTTTTCCTTTGTGACTAAATCATCTATAAGTACTCCGATATAACCCTGGGACCTGTCTATAACTACCTGCTCTTTTCCCTTCACATACATGGCTGCATTTATTCCTGCCATAATTCCCTGTGCTGCAGCTTCCTCATATCCGGAGCTTCCGTTAAACTGTCCGCCGCTGAAAAGTCCCTTTATTGCTTTAAATTCAAGTGTCGGTAAAAGCTGTCTTGGATTTATACAGTCATACTCAATGGCATATGCATTTCTTACTATTTTTACATTTTCAAGTCCCGGAACTGTTCTGTACATAGCGTACTGAACATCCTCAGGAAGTGAACTTGACATTCCTCCAAGGTACATTTCATTTGTATAAAGTCCCTCCGGCTCTATAAATACCTGATGTCTTTCCTTATCAGCAAATTTCACCACTTTATCCTCGATGGATGGACAGTATCTTGGGCCTGTTCCTTCTATTGCTCCTGAAAATAAAGGTGATCTGTCAATATTATCCATTATTATTTTATGTGTATCTTTATTTGTATATGTGAGCCAGCATGAAATCTGTTCCTTTTGCACACTTTCAGGATTAGTGGTAAATGAAAATGGTATTACCTTTTCATCACCCTTCTGCTCCTCCATTTTTGAAAAATCAATGCTTCTTTTATCTACTCTGGCAGGTGTTCCTGTTTTAAACCTGTACATTTCTATACCTAAAGCTTTTAAACTGTCCGTCAGATGATTTGCAGCCTGAAGACCGTTTGGTCCTGTAGGATTGCTAACATCTCCATATATACATCTTGCCTTAAGATACGTTCCTGTACAGAGAACAACAGCCTTTACATGATAAACTGCCCCTGAAAATGTTTTTGCTCCTTTTATTTTTCCATCTTCAACTATAAGCTCAGATACCTCTGCCTGTCTTATAGTAAGATTTTCCGTATTTTCAAGAACCTCTCTCATAGACTGTGAATAGTTCTTTTTATCAGCCTGTGCCCTGAGTGAATGTACTGCCGGCCCCTTTGAAGCATTAAGCATCTTTGACTGAATAAATGTTTTATCAATATTTTTTCCCATTTCACCGCCAAGAGCATCTATTTCTCTTACAAGATGTCCTTTTGAACTTCCTCCGATATTTGGATTACACGGCATAAGTGCAATGCTGTCTACACTTACCGTAAACATTATGGTATTTAATCCAAGTCTTGCAGAAGCAAGGGCAGCTTCACATCCGGCATGTCCTGCTCCTACTACAAGTACATCATAATTTTCCTCAACGTAATTCATTTTAATCTCCATTCCGGAGCGTTTTACGCAACGTGGCCATACAAATCTCAAATTTGTATCTGCCATTATAACTACTTTGCGACGCTCCAACACAAATAGCAGTGTGAAAAATAAACTGACATATTATCCATATTTTTATTTACCCATACAAAATGAACTGAATATTTTGTCAACCAAATCATCCTCCACAGCTTCACCTATAACTTTTCCAAGTGCTTCATAGCTGTTCATAAGGTCTATTGTAAAAAAGTCCTCAGGCATATTGTTTTCTATGCTGTTCTCTACCATTTTTATACTTTCCAATGCATCAGCTATATTCTGCTTGTGGCGGGCATTTGTAATATATATCTGATCATTAAAGTCTATTTCACCTGCAAAAAACATTTCTTTTATTGCGCTTTCAAATTCTTCTATACCATAACCTGTCTTTGCGGATATTTTAATTTTGTAAGCAGTATCTATCGTTTCTATAAGTTTTTCGTCTTCACTTAAAATTTCTTTTTCAAGGTCTGATTTATTTAAAAGTACTATAGCCTTCCTGCCCTTTAAAAAATCTATAATCTCCCTGTCATTATCATCAAATGGCTTTGATGTATCTGCTATATATATAATAAGGTCGGCATCCTCTGCCATTTTCCTTGCTTTGTCTATTCCTATTTTTTCTACTATATTTTCAGTATCTCTTATTCCGGCAGTATCTATTATGTTTAAGCTTACTCCATGTATGCTGATATTTTCCTCCAGAACATCTCTTGTAGTTCCTTCCACATCTGTAACTATGGCTCTTTCCTCGCCAAGAAGTGCATTTAAAAAAGATGATTTACCTGCATTCGGCTTTCCAAGTATGACTGTTTTTATGCCTTCCTTGATTACTTTTCCATTGTCAGCACTGTTTAAAAGTTTCTCAAGCCTGCTCTTAATACTCTTTATTGTTAAAAGAAGTTCATCACCAAAGCCGTTCATTTCAATATGCTCAGGATCATCTAATGCAGCTTCAATATATGCAATTTTTTCTAATATGGTTTCTCTTATTTCCTTAATTTTTGAAGAAACACTTCCTCTCAGCTGACTTACTGAGCTTTTTAAGGCATATTCATTTTTTGCATTTATTATATCTATTACTGCTTCTGCCTGTGATAAATCTATTCTTCCGTTTAGAAAAGCTCTTTTTGTAAATTCTCCTGCATCTGCAGGTCGTGCTCCATTTTTTAAAACCACATCAAGTACGCTTTTTACTACTGTTATTCCACCATGACAATTAATTTCAACCACATTTTCACGTGTATAAGTATTTGGTTTTCTCATAACAGACACCAGAACCTCATCTATCACATTGTCATTATCCTTAATATATCCATAATGAATAGTATGAGATTTAACGTTATTAAGTTTATTTTCTTTCTTAAAAGGTACAAAAATTCTATCAGCTATTTCAATGGAATCTTCACCGCTTATTCTTATTATGCCAATACCGGAATTTGTTACTCCTGTAGCTATGGCAGCTATTGTATCCGTATTACCCAAACTAAACATCCTTTCCAAAACCAACCAAAGGGGCTTATAATAAGCCCCTTTATGTTAAATAACTATTAGTTTTTCTTAAGCATTACCACTACGTGTCTGTATGGTTCTTCACCTTCACTCTTTGTAGTAACGTACCTGTCATTCTGCAATGCAGAGTGAATAATTCTTCTCTCAAATGGATTCATAGGCTCAAGTGATACAGATCTCTTTGTTCTCTTTACCTTAAATGCAATATTTTTAGCAAGATTTTCAAGTGTTGCTTTCCTTCTTTCACGGTAATTTTCTGTATCAACCTTTACTCTCATATAGCTGTCACTGTACTTGTTTATGACTAAGCTTACAAGATACTGCAGTGAATCAAGAGTCTGTCCTCTCTTTCCGATAAGAATGCCCATATCTTCTCCTGCAATGTCAATGTTAACATTTTCACCATTTACAGATACATTAACCTGTGCCTTAATATCCATGGCATTAAATATCTTCTGTAAAAATTCATCTGCAATTTCCTCTATAGATTTTTTGGTTTCTTCCTTAAACCATACCTTAACCTTTGCAGGCTTGCTTCCTATACCGAATACACCCTTGCTTCCTTCTGTAATAACCTCATAATTAATCTTATCACTTGTAGTTTCAAGTTCTATAAGCGCATTTGTTATTGCATCACTTACAGTTTTACCTGTATATTCCTTTTGTTCCATATTTTTCTCCTCCTTAAACACTACTTCTTATCATTATACTTATTAACAAGATTAGCCTTTGCTGCAATTCCCTTCTTTGAACTGTCTGTATTTGATGTGACAGCTGATACATTATCAGAGTTTACATTATTGCTCTTTGAATTATTATTTGCTATGTTCTCTGTCTTTATATTTTTTACGTTTGTTGTAGCCGCTGTAGTTATTTTTTTAGGTGGAAGACCTTTTTTTTCTCTCTTTTTATTCTGCTTTTCAATATTTGACTTAATAATATCATCTACATCAATATTTACAAAATATTTACCTATAATTACAGTCTGTACACATTGAACTAAAGCACTCATAATCCAGTAAACTCCAAGACCTGAAGGCAATGTATAACAGAATATTGCCGACATAACAGGCATTGTATATGTCATCATCTTCATAGATGAACCCATAGGATTTTCTGCCGTATTTGTCTGCTGCGATGCATTGAATTTATTTGAAATCTTAACACTTAAAAGCTGTGAAGCTGCTGCTAAGAGAGGAACTATAATAGCAATAACTCCACCTGCTGCACTTGGTGATTTGCTTAAATTTATAGTTAAGAAATCATAAGCATTATCAACATCACTCTTTATATTTTCTGTATTTGTTTTATCTTCTTTAAGAGAAGATTTAATTGTTGTCCAGTCAGCTTCCTTATACTTTTCTATAAGCTTCCTGTTTGTGTCACTTTCTTCATTGGCTTCTAAAAGCTTTGTCCAGTCTTCATCTGACATTGCAGAAAAAGTATCAATTATACTGTCTGTTTCCTTATATGCCTCAAAAATATTACTGTATATTGAATCTGGTGAAGCAGCTATAGCCTTAAACGCTTCTTCTATTTTATCTGCAGTTTTATCTTTATCTGCTGAACCATCATCTTTTTTTACATAATAAGCATCAATAATTTCATCGATCTTACTGTCTTCCTTTTCATTATCATTATCAAACTTATACTTAATTTCATCAAGTATATCTAAATCATACATATATTCTGCTGATTCAGCTACATATGCTGATGAATTTTCAAAATATGAGCCTACTTCCGGAATAAATGTAGGTATCTGACTTATAACACCATACAATGCAAGTAATATAGGCATCTGAATAAGAAGTGACATACATCCGCCTGTAGGTGATGTACCATATTTTTCATATATGGCCTGCATCTCCTGATTCATTTTCATCATTGAATCCTGATCTTTCTTATTCTGATATTTTTTCTGAATAGCCTGTATTTCAGGATTCATTAACGAAGATAATTTTGTAAACCTCTGCTGCTTTATAGTCATAGGCAGAAGTATCATTTTTATAAGAATGGTAAAAATCAAAATACATAATCCTATATTTTGTATACCAAACATATCAAAGAATTTATATAACAGGTTCATAATAAGACCTAAAACCTGTGCTACCTGTTTTATAACCGGTAAGTTATAACACGATAAAAATATGCTTGTCACGTAATTTCCTCCTTATGGAACAGGGTCATATCCACTATATTTTGAAAATGGATGTAAGAAAATTGGAATTCCTGATAGTAATGTAATAAAAGTT